>JAPXQZ010000099.1:605-6518 GCA_033813835.1 Clostridia bacterium
TCGCAATCGAGGTCGATGATGCCTATGCCGCTTGTGAGGCCGTGAAGCAGGCGGGTGGCAAGGTGGTGCGCGAGGCGGGGCCGATGATGCACGGCACGACGGTGATTGCCTTCATCGAGGACCCGGATGGCTACTGGATCGAGATCGTGCCGGACAAACGGTAAGGTCCGACACTCCAGCCAAAAGCCTGCCAACGGGCAGGCTTTTCAAACAGGGTATTATTTCAACTCGCAAAATGGGGTCTGGGGCGTTCCGCCCCGGTCAGGGGCATAGGGGTGAATCCCCTGCTCGTTTCCTTGCCCGACCTACCAGAGCCAAAGGGTGCCGATGAGCACGATGACCCCCAAAACGACCAGCGCGATGGGGAGGAAGACCAGCAGCGCCGAGATGATCATGGCGGCCATGTCGCCCTTTTCCAGCGGCACCTCGCCCTCCCCGGGCAGGTCCCCGTCCAGGTCTTTGCGGCGGCGCGCGAAGGCCATCGCGCGCTCTATCCGCTTGCGCAGCATCACGTCGCGCCGGCCTTTCCCGCTTGCTGGGCGAGGAAGCGCCGTTCGCACTCCGTGTCCAGCCGGTGGTGGCAGGCGACGAAGTGGTTGGGGATGATTTCGGTCAATTCCGGCACCACGTGCATGCAGATGTCGGTCGCGTACTTGCACCGGGTGTGGAACTTGCAGCCCTTGGGCGGGTTCACGGGGCTGGGGATGTCGCCCTCCAGGATGACCAGTTCCCGGGTCATGTTCTCGTCCGCCGTGGGGATGGCGGACAGCAGCGCCTCGGTGTAGGGGTGCATGGGGCAGGAGAAGATGTCCTGGGTCGCCGCCAGTTCCACGATGACGCCCAGGTACATGACGGCGATGCGGTCGGAGATGTACTTGACCACGGCCAGGTCGTGGGTGATGAACAGGTAGGTCAGGTTCTCCTGGTCCTTCAGCTGCTGGAGCAAGTTGATGATCTGGGACTGGATGGACACGTCCAGGGCGGAAACCGCCTCGTCGCAGACGATGAACTTGGGGCTCAAAGCCAGCGCGCGCGCGATGCCGATGCGCTGCCGCTGGCCGCCGGAGAACTGGTGGGGGTAGCGGTGCAGGAAGTAGGGCGCCAGGCCGCAGTCGTCCATGACTTTGAGCACCTTTTCCTTCATCCGGTCGTCGTTGCGCAGGAAGCGTTTGTGCGCCAGCAGGCCTTCGCCGACAATCTGCCCAACGGTCATGCGCGCGTCCAGGGAGGAGTAGGGGTCCTGGAAAATCAGCTGCATGTCCACGCGCAGGTGGCGCATTTCCTCATAGGTCAGCCGCGCCAGGTCCACCGCGCCGTCGCGGTCCTTGTCATACTGCTGGAACGCGGGGTCGTTCAGGTGCGGCGCGCGCAGCTTCTCGATCTGTTCGCGGATTGCCCACATCCTGCCGTCCTTTTCGGTGATCTGGGCGTCCAGACCGCGCAGCTCGGCCTCCAGCGCGTCGATGCGCGCCTGCAGGCCCGCGCCCTTCTTCTTTTCCAGGCGGTAGCGCAGGTCGTCCAAAAGGACGGTAACGCTGAAGCGCTTCTCCGCGATTTTCTTGCGCTCCTTGGCGGTGTCGAACAGGTCCTTGTGGACCTGGATGACCGGGTCCAGGTCGGGAAGGTTGATCAGGCCGCCGACGATGCTGGTGACGTCGAAGGTGGCGTCGTAGGCCTCCTTGCGCGCCTGGGCCAGGTCGGTCAGCGCGCGGAAGCGCTCCGGCGTCTCGGGCGCGTTGTCAGAAAGCCAGCCCTTGCCGCGGACCTCAGCCTCCGTCTTCTCGTAATGCTCCTGCAGGCGGAGCATTTTGGCCTTGGCGGCCTTCATGCCGCTGATGGTCCGGTCCGCGTAGGCGGGCGCGACCTCCAGCAGGGAGCGGCCGTTGTACATCGTCTTCCCGTCGGTCTGATGGTACAGCTGCAGCAGCGTCCGGCCCATGGTGGACTTGCCGCAGCCGGACTCGCCGACCAGGCCTAGGGTTTCCCCCTCGTAGATGTTCAGGTCGATGCCGTCGTTGGCCTTGACGATCAGCCCCTTCTTCTTCAGGGGGAAATACTGCTTCAGGTTGGTAATCTTGAACAGCGCGCGCTTTTCAGCCATGGCTGCGGACCTCCTTGTCCGGATAGAAGCAGCGGATTTCCTGGTTCTCCGCCACCTTGTACATGTCCGGCTCCTCCTCGCGGCATTTCTGGGTTGCGTATTTGCACCGCGGGGCGAACTTGCACCCGGGGGGCAGGTCCAGCGGGTGGGGGACCGCGCCGGGGATGACCTCCAGCCGGGTGTGCGCGGGCGTATCCATGCGGGGGATGGACAGCATCAACCCCTCGGTGTAGGGGTGGGAGTACTTGGTCTTCTTGTCGAAGATGGTGCGCACCGGCGCCTTTTCGACCACCTGGCCGCAGTACATGACCGCCACGTCGTCCGCCATCTGGTTGATGACGCCCAGGTCGTGGGTGATGAACATGATGGAGGTCTGGTGCTCCTGTTTCAACTCGTTCATCAGCCGCAGGATCTGCGCCTGGATGGTCACGTCCAGCGCCGTGGTCGGCTCGTCGGCGATGAGCAGCTTGGGCCGGCAGGCCAGCGCCATGGCGATCATGACCCGCTGGCGCATGCCGCCGGAGAGCTGGTGGGGATACTGCCGGGCGACGATTTCCGGGTTGGGGATTTTAACGTCCCGCAGCATGTCCAATACCAGCGCGTTGGCCTGCTCCCCGGTCATGCCCCGGTGGACGATGAAGGGCTCGGCCACCTGCTTCTTCACCGTGAACACGGGGTTTAAGCTGGTCATCGGCTCCTGGAAGATCATGGAGATGGTGTTGCCGCGGATCTTGTACATCTCGCCGATGCTCAGCTTCGAGATGTCCCTGCCTTCCAGCAGGATTTCGCCGCTTTCGATGTACCCGTTCCCGTCCAGCAGCTTGAGGATGCTCAGCGCCGACACGCTCTTGCCCGACCCGGACTCCCCGACGATGCCCAGGGTCCGGCCCGGCTCCACGGAATAGCTGGCGCCGTTGACGGCCTTGATGATGCCGCGCTTGGTGCGGAAGAAGGTTTTCAGGTTGCGGATTTCAAGAAGGGCCATTCTTCTCCTCCTCAGCGCTCGCTGCTCTTGGGGTCGATGGCGTCCCGGAGCCCGTCGCCGATCAGGTTGATGCAGATGGTGCAGATGCTGAAGATCAGGGCCGGGAACACCCAGCGCCACCAGTACTGCTGGATGACGATGGAGTCGTTGGCGCCGGTCAGCATATTGCCCCAGGTGGGCGTGGGCGGCGAGATGCCGAAGCCCAGGTAGGACAGGGTGGACTCTGTCAGCATGCTCGTCGCGAAGGACAGGGTGGCGCTGACCAGGATGGTGGAAATCACATTGGGGATGATGTGCTTGAACACGATGGAGCGCTCCCTCACCCCCATCGCCTTGGCGGCGGTGACGAACTCCATCTCCCGCTGCGCGAAGATCTGCGCGCGGATCAGGTAGGCCAGCCCCGGCCAGGACAGCACGCCCAGCACGACCATGATCAGGTACATCCGCTGTTCCACGGACAGCCGGGTGCCGATGACAGCCGAGAGGATGAGCGCGAAGGGCAGGAAGGGCAGGCCGCCCACGACCTCAGCCACGCGCATGAGCAGCAGGTCCACCTTGCCGCCGAAATACCCGGCCAGGCCGCCGATGATGATGCCGATAAACAACGAGATGATGACCGAGACCGCGCCGACGGTCATGGTGATCTGCCCGCCGTTGACGATGCGGGTGAGCACGTCGCGCCCCAGGTGGTCGGTCCCCAGCAGGTAGCCGCGCAGGCCCCAGGACATCAGCTTGCCGGACTGCGTGACCGCGTAGTTCTGGTAAAACCCCGTATAGACGTCGCGGATGGGGTCGTCCGGGTCGGCTTTGGGTGCCTGGGTCTGCTTGAAGGTGTTGTCCCCCCAGGTGAGCAGCTCACCCCGGTCCGTCAGCGCGGTATAGTGGTAGCGGCCGCCGAAGATGCGGGTGATCTTCCCTTCGTGCGCCGGTATATCGCGCTCGCCCTTGGTCACGTTGCCCCAGATGACGACGCTGCCGTCCTCCTTCAGGGCCGCGTTGGTCATCGCGGTGGAGGCGATGTCGACGACGCCGCTGTCCAGCCCGGCGGGCACCGCGGAGTAGGCGCTGGTCTGGAATCCGCCGTAGACCGCCGCCCCGTCTTTGGTCAACAGCAGGTAGTTGTTGATGTTGACGGAGACCTTGGCGACGTTCCCCTGGTATTCCTTCTTCAGCTTGATGTCGTTGAGGTTGCCGTTGCCCCAGATGTACAGCGTGCCGTCCGCGGACAGGGCGAGGGAAAACTGATTGCCGGCCTCCAGCTGCACGATGTCCAGGTGATCGCCCGCCTGCATCGCGTCCTTGATGGCCTTGGGAAAATCCGCCTGGTTGTTGCGCGTGTTGCCCCAGACGTACATCAGGCCCTTGTCGTCCATCGCGACCGCGTGGTCGTACCCGACGGCGATGTCGGTGATCCGCGCGTCCTTGACCGCCTGGGGGATGTCGGCCAGGGTCACCGCCTTGGTGACCGCCAGGCTGCCCCAGGAGTAGACCTTGCCGTCCGTGTCCAGGCCGAAGCCAAAGGTGGTGCCGGGGGCGATTTTTTCGATCTTCCCGTTCATCGCCTTGGGCACGGCCATCATGTTGAAGCCTGGGCCGATATTCTGCTGGGTGTTGTCCTGGAAGCTCAAATCCAACGGCCAGATCATCGGGCCGATAACCACGAACAGGAAAATCAGCACAAATACGATGACCGCCAGCCGGGAGAGGCGCTTGCCGAAGAAATTGCGCACGACGGTCCGCATCGGGCTTTGCAGCGCCTCCTCCTCCATGAAGGTCAATTCGCGCTGCGGCCCCCAGAACAGCCGCTTGAGCCAGGCGTAGGGAGGGAACCCCTTTTTCGCTTTGCTCTTATCGCTCATGGGTTCCTCCTTACTTGTTCACCCGCACCCGCGGGTCGACGAGGCCGTAGCTCAGGTCGGTCAGCAGCGTGCCGACCAGGCTGATGATGGTGTAGAACATCTGCATGGCCAGGGCCAGCTCGTAGTCGTTGTTCAGGAGCCCCTGGATGTAGAGCCGGCCGGTGCCGTTTAGGGAGAAGGTGCTCTCCACCACGATGGAGCCGCCAAAGATGCCCAGGAACCAGCCGATGATGATGGTGATGACGGGCAAAAGGGCGTTGCGCCAGGCGTGGGAGTAGATGACCACCTTTTCCCGTACGCCCTTGGCGCGCGC
The DNA here is from genome assembly GCA_033813835.1 of Clostridia bacterium. Classification (GTDB taxonomy): domain Bacteria; phylum Bacillota; class Clostridia; order Christensenellales; family Aristaeellaceae; genus UBA6115. The sequence continues at coordinate 5,864 of JAPXQZ010000099.1, forward strand.
GGTCCGGATATAGTCCATGGACAGCGCGTCGATCATCGACACCCGCACGTAGCGCGTCATGCCGCCCAGGGAGGCGAAGGTCATGACGATCAGCGGCAGGGAAATGTAGTACAGCTTGTCGAGAAAGGCCTTCATGCCGGTATAGTTGCTGCCCGGCGTCTTCATGCCCATGACGGGGAAGATCCGGAACAGCACCGCCAGGAAATAGATGAACACCAGGGAGATGATGAATATCGGAATCGAATAGCCGACGATGCTGAAGACCTGCACGCCCTTGTCCAGCCGGCTGTTTCGCTTGACTGCGGTTTTGATGCCCAGCGGTATGGTGATGCCCAATGCCAGGATGGTCGCGAAGATGTTGATGAAGACGGTATTCTTCATCGGCTCGGTGATGACGTCCCGGACGTCCTGCTTAAACAGGCTCGAGTACCCGAAGTTGCCCTGCAGCAGCCCGTTGCGCTGGCCGTATTTCAGGCCGGGCCGCATGTCGGGGATCAGCCCCATCCACCGGGCGTATCGCTTCAGCAGTGGATCGTCCAGGCCCAGTTCCCGCCGCAGCTGCCTGTACTGCTCCTCATACTGCGCGGGCTTGAGCGTCCGGCGCATCGGTTCCAGCTGTGCCCTTGCCGGGTCGGTGGGGATGAGGTTGTAGAGC
>JAPXQZ010000100.1:0-5897 GCA_033813835.1 Clostridia bacterium
GTGAGGCAGACTGTGTTTTGCTTCTCAAGCCGTTAGAAGGATGCTTTGCGGGGCCGGCGGACGGCCGCCCAAGCTGCTGCGGGGTCTGACTTTGTTGTAGTAATCCTTCCACTGTTTCGCCAACACCTCCGCCTCATACAGATTGCCAAACAGCTCACCGTTCAAGAACTCATCCCGCTTCCGGCTGTTGTAACTCTCGCAATAGCCGTTCTCCCAGGGGCTGCCTGGCTCAATGTAGGTGGTGATGTCGCCCAGGTTTGAAAGCCATTTGCGTCATTTCCTGGCAATGAACTCCGGGCTGTTATCACTGCGGATAGACGCTGGGAAGCCTCTGCCAAGCATGATATCCGCAAGGCTTCCATCACATCCGTTTTACCGGGCTTAGAAGTTTTTGTGTTCACGTCACAGAGAATCACATTATCCAAGCTGAGATCTGCTCCAAGCCGCTTCAAGCGGGCGTTCTCCTTCTCCAGTTCCTTCATCCGCTTGGCATCGATTGTGTTCATGCCGCCATATCCCTTCCACCAACGGTAAAAGGGTTGCTCGGTCATCCCGGTCTGCCTGGCTATCCCTGCAATCGTGTTGCCTTGGTTGCACAGGAGTTCTACCTCCCGCAACTTCACGATCATCTGCTCCACTGTGTATTCTTTTGCGCCGTTTTTCCCAGCTCCTCCTGTCTTGTTGATTATATCTCAACTAACGCTGGGGCTGGTACAAGGATTGGGGGGGGCAGGTCAGTTTCAAGCTGACGTTGAAATATCTCCCCGGATAAGTAAAAGTGAAAAAATGATTCAAGGGATTCCCGGTATTTTTAAGAAACCAATCAGACCAGCATGCACTTTACAACCGAATTTCTCCGCAGAGCCGCAAGGGGCGAATCATAAAACCGCTCCTAAACGGTCAGCAGAAGTCACAAATCCTCTCCTCTTCCAACAGATACAACGAGACGAAAGTATGATAAAAATTGCCAAAGTAACTATACAATACATCCAAAGGGATGCTGTACCGGATCAATTGCTCACGTTTCGCTCGCAGTAACGATGTTCCTGCGCCAGACCCCTGAACGGACCAGCGTCACGCCGATAAAGGACTTGACAACATTGAGGGATTGGCTGAGCAGGTAGACGGGAAGGATGGCCAGGTCCGTCCAGTGGACCAGCGCCCAGGTCGCCGGGATGAGCAGCAGCCAGGTGAAGGCGCTGTCAAACAGGAAGGTGAGCAGGGTGGAGCCGCCGGAGCGCAGGGTGAAATAGCTGGCGTGTGACACCGCGTGAAAGGGCATCAGCACGGCGCTGATGAGGATGAAGCGGGAAGCCAGGACGCGGGATTCCGGGTCAATGTTGTACAATTGCGGGAACAGCGGGGAAAAGGCCGCCATCAGCCCGCCGATGACGACGCACAGGGAGAAAGAAAGGAAGAACAGCTTCCAGACCTCTTCCACCGCCTGTTTAAGCCTGCCGGCCCCCAGCGAATGGCCGATGAGCACCGCGACGGCGTTTCCCATGCCGAAGAAGAAGACGTTGAAGAGGTTGGTAACGGTGCCGGAAATATTGAGCGCCGAGAGCACCAGCAAGGCGCGCACAGAATAAGCCTGGGTCAGCGCGGTCATACCCAGGGACCACAGAACCTCGTTGAAAAAGAGCGGCGAACCGCGGCGAACCACCTTCCGTAGCAGTTCCCGGGGGACGCGCAGACGCCTGTATACGTGATGAAAATAGGAAAAGCGCTCGCTGCGGGCGATGGAGCCCGTCAGCACGCCCAGTTCAACAAAGCGGGAGGCGACAGTGGCGATTGCCGCGCCCTTCACGCCCAAGGCGGGGAAGCCCAGGTTCCCGAAAATCAGCAGCCAGTTGCCCGCCAGATTGGTCAGTACCGCGGCGATGCCCGCCTTCATGGGCAGCACCGCTTCCCCGGACTCGCGCAGCGTGGTCGCGTAGCTCATCGACAGCGCGAAAGGGATCAGGCCCGGAAGCATCCAGGCCAGGTACTCTTCCCCAAAGGCCAGCATCCGTTCAGCCTGGGCAGGGTCTCCCTGCCCGGTCAGAAAAAGGCGGATGAGCGGGGAGTGCCAGAGAATGAGAGCGACGCCGGAGAGGAGCGTGATGATGCCGACAAACCAGAGCTTGACGCGGAAGGTATCCCGCAAGCCGTCCATATCGCCCGCGCCATAGTATTGCGCGGTAAAGATACCGGGGCCGGACAGGCCGCCGAAGATGCACAGCGCGAACACGAACAGCAGCTGATTGGTGATGGCGACGCCTGACATCTGCGCCGTGCCCAGCTGGCCGACCATGATGTTATCCAAGAGGCTGACGAAGTTGGTGACGCTGTGCTGAACGATGACCGGGACAACAATGAGGCGAACCGAACGGTAAAAGGCCCTGTCCCCGATAAAGATCCGTCTAAATCTGCCCATACCCACCCGTTTTACATATCAGCAGCCTGCCGCCGCGTAAGAATGCTGCTTCCATCTTGCCACAGCGGTCAGCGCATGGCAACTTCCGCAAACAATCCACCCGCCCAAGGTTGGACGGGCGTAGATGAACAAGCTGCTGTCTTCTATTGCGCAGCCGCCATGGCCTGGGTCAATTGACCCATAGCGGCGGCCAGCTGCTCCAGGGTAGGCTGGCTGGCAATGGTGGCGTTCAGCTGGTTGATGGCGTTGAGGAGCATCTCGTGCTGCGGGCTGCCCGGCAGCAGGCCGGCCAGCTGGTTGGAAGCCTGCACTAGCAGGTTCTGGGCATCCGGCAGCAAGGTGTTGCCCAGAATACCCGGGTCCGCCCCGCCAGGCTGCCGGTGAACCGCGCAGGTCTGGGCGTCCAGTAGGGCGGCGTTAGCGCTCTGGCTGTTGGTGAAGCGAATGGCGGCGTAAGAACCAAGGTATTCCGCCAGCACGCCGGAGTACGCGGTGCCGGCAAAGCGCTCCAGCGGATGACCCAGCGGCAGCACGATCAGCCCGCGCTCCGCGCGGGTTCCCGGCGGGCAGTACGGTCCGGCCAGCATATTGCTGGCGGTGCAAACCGTTCTGCGGTAGTGCATCTGACAGGATACCTGGGGCACGGCGTCCCGGGGGAAATAGTCGGTCACAGTGCCGTAGCCCATTGCGTCCAGGCTGCACGCCTCCGTCGCCAGCTGGCCGGACACGGCGCAGGTGGTCACCTTTACCAGTCCGTAGCTTTCCGCCCCGCCCTGCAGGATATCCCGGTCAGGCAGGCCCTTTTCCCTGTGAATGCGGTCCATGAAGACCTGCCAGAGCTTAGCCGCAGAGTTTCCGCCGGTCGTCTTGCTGGATAGCGCCTTGTAATTGTCGTGCCCAATCCAGACGGCGGCGGAGTAGTAACCCGTCATCCCGGCGAAGAAGACGCCCTTCTGGTCGGAGTTGGTGCCCGTTTTCCCCGCGACCGTCTGCCCGGGAACGCGTGCCGCGCGGCCGGTGCCCTTGGAAACAACGTCTTTTAAGATATCCACAATCAGCCAGGCGGTGGAAGGCTTGAACACCTGGCGCCGCGCCTGGCGCTGGTGGGCGTCGTAAATAACCTTGCCGCCGCTGTCCAGGATGCCCAGAATGCTAACCGGCTGCTGGTAAACACCGCCGTTGGCCAGAACGCCAAAGGAGACGGCCATCTCCATGGGAGTGATGCCGGAAGACCCCAGCGACACGCCGAATGGCGTCGGATTGATGTGCGCGTCAGCCACGCCCAGCCGGCGCAGGTAATCCACCGAGCGCTCCACGCCCACGTTGTACATCAGCACGGAGGCGGCCGCGGTGTTGTCGGACTGAACCATCGCCGTGCGGAAGGTCTCCGGACCCCGGTAGCGGCTGCCGCCGTAGTTTTCCGGCCAGGAATCCTTCCCGTCGCTGCCGCGCCAGCCGAGGATGGGCAAGGGTAGGTTATAGGCGATGGAGCCCGCGCCCATGCCCATGTCGATCGCGGGCGCGTATACCCCCAGGGGCTTGATGGAGGAACCCACGGGCATGTTCATGTCCACCGCGCGGTTCAGGGTCTTGCGCGTGGCGGGCGGCGTCCGGCTGCCCACGATCGCCATCAGTTCCCCGGTACGGTAATCCACCACGCAGGCTGCCGCCTGGGGCTGCTGGACGTCGGTATAGGTGCCGTCGCGGTTGCGGGAGCGGAAAATCTCCGTCCCCGGGTCGCGCAGGCGCGGGTAGTCGTCATAATTGTACAGGGTATTCTCCAGCGTCGTCTGGATTTTGGTATCCAGCGCCAGGTAGACTTTATACCCGCCGGTCCTCAGCTCCGTCTCCATCCGGGCGCGGTTGGCTGCGGTGTTTTCCAGCTTGTTGATGTCTAGCAGCACCTGCACGGCATCTCGGACGGCATACTCGACGTAGTGGACGTAGGGATAAAGGTTTTTTGACTCCGGATCCTCCTGCAGCACGTGCGCCGTGGCCGGGTTCTGCGCCTCGGTGAACTCCTTGTGGGTAATCATCTGGTTCTCGTACATGACCCGCAGCACGTAGTCCGTGCGGTTGTTGGTGCGGGCCAAGTAGTCCGTCCCGTCGGTCTGGCGGGTATAAAGATTGCGCCGGATATTGTAATAGTAGGGGTTGGTCGTCATCCCCGCCAGCATCGCGCATTCCCTGAGGGTGAGCTGGTTGAGCTCCTTGCCGAAGTAGCCCGTCGCGGCGACCTTGACGCCGTAATAGTTTTCCCCCAGGTAGATGGTGTTGAGGTAACTCTCCAGGATTTCATCCTTGGAGTAAGCGGCCTCCAGCTGTATGGCCAGGTAGGCTTCCTGGATCTTGCGCTTGTAGCTTTGCTCGTCTGACAGCAGCGTGTTCTTGATGAGCTGCTGGGTGATCGTGGAGCCGCCCTGCTGGGAACCTGAGACGAAGTTGGTGACGAAAGCCCCCACAATGCGCTTGAGGTCCACGCCTCCATGGGTATAGAACCGCACGTCCTCCGCCGCGACGAAGGCATTGCGCAGCCGGTGGGGCATGGTATCGATGGACACCATGATGCGGTTTTCAGTGCCCTTGTAATCCGTGATTAGGTTTTCATCCCGGTCGTAGAAGAAACTGGTCTGGGCTTGGTCGTCAATTTTGGCGATGTCCAGCACCGGGGCGGTATCCACGTAAGTACGCGCGATGCCGACCACGGCGCCCACGCCGGAGAGCGCGGCCAAAAGCAGGAACAGCAACAGCAGCCTGAAGCTGTTGATGATGACGGCCAGGATGAAACTGGGTTTGCGCGTGCGGCGCTTGAACAGGGACCGCCGACCGCCCCGCGGCGGCTCCGGCCCGTATTCTTCCTGCCCCGCGTCCGGGGGCTGAACAAATAACCTGCTGATTTCGCATTCCTCCGGGCATCTGCCCGGCGCGATTATAACACAGGCGATACAAGCCGCCAACAAAGGCGGCGGGCTGGCGGGGCAGCCGGGCAGAGGCCCCGTTTCGCCTTGTGTTGCTTGACACTCCAAGCACCGCGGAGTAAAATAGCACAAACAACTGATTCCAGCCACAGCGCGCGACGCGCGCCGGAAGGAGGGACGGGCGTGAATCATGCCCAGAACAGCCAGAGGAGCCGCGTTTTCCTTCTCCTGATACTCATGATATGCCTGCTCCTCCCCCATTTCAGCGCGGGCGCGCAGAGCGCGCCGGACGGGCTGGGCATCGAGCTGAGCGTTGAGCCCGCCAGCCTGACCGCACCGGGCACGGTGACCGTGTCCGCCCGGGTGTCCAACGCCGGCACGGCGGAGATCGCGACCCCCCTGTCCCTGTACGACCCGGACGGCAAGCCGGTCAATTCCTTCGGCGACGGCGGCATGCTGCTGCGGCTCGCCCCGGGGGAGACCTATCCCTGGCAGGGCCAGTACATGGTGACCCAGGCCCAGCTGGACGAGGGCAAATTGGTTTACTCCCTGCGCTACAGCAC
>JAPXQZ010000100.1:5907-6516 GCA_033813835.1 Clostridia bacterium
GTCGAGAACACGCTGCCCGCCACCGCCAACCTGACATACACGGGCGAGAAGGTGGAACTGAAGGTCAACCGGACCATCACCCCGGAAGTGGTGCGGCGCGGCAAGGAAGTATCCGTGCTGTACGAACTGGTCAACCAGGGGAACGTCAAGCTGACCAACATCCAGGTCAAGGAGAACCGTCTGGTTTCCACCCGGACACAAACCGTCGCCTCCCTGGACCCAGGCGCGACCGCCAAACTGACCTTCACCAAGACCAACGTGACGGGCGACCTGACCAGTTCGGCGCTGGTCACCTACCGCAAGGAAGGCGAGCGGCGGACGGAGCAGATAACCGTCGAGCCGGTGCAGGTGCCGCTGGCCACGCCGCGGCTGAGCTACACGCTGACCGCGGACAAGACCCAGGTCAACATCGGGGAAACGGTGACGCTGACCCTTGAAATCAAGAACGCAGGCAACATCAGCTATTCCAACGTGACGGTGACCGACCCCAAGCTGGGCGAGGTGTTCACCAACCTGCAGATTGGCGCCGGGCAGACCCGGGAGCTGAAGAAAGAGGTCATCGTCAGCGAGACGGCGACCTTCGCATTCACCCTGAAGCTGGAGGACAAC
>JAPXQZ010000101.1:0-6483 GCA_033813835.1 Clostridia bacterium
AGCCGCTCATCGAGGGGGAAGACAAGAAGCCCCTGGCCATCGCGATTGAGGAAATCCAGCATAGCCTGATTACTTTCCACCGCAACCTGGAGGACGAGGAGTAGGTATGGACGGCGGCGGAAGGACGGTCGTCCTGGGTGTCACCGGCGGCATCGCGGCGTACAAGTCCTGCGAGGTCGTATCCCGCCTTGTGAAGGCGGGGGTCGGCGTGCACGTCATCATGACGCAAAGCGCCTGCGAGTTTGTCAGCCCCCTGACCTTCCAGACCCTCTCCTTAAACCCGGTGGCGGTGGATACCTTCGAGGCGCCCAACGCCTGGGAGGTGGAGCATATCTCCCTGGCCAAGAAGGCCGACCTGCTCCTCATCGCCCCGGTCACTGCCAACGTGCTGGCCAAATTGGCCAACGGCCTGGCGGACGACATGCTGACCACGACCGCGCTGGCCTGCCCCGCGCCGCTGCTGCTAGCACCCGCGATGAACACCGTCATGTGGCAACACCCCGCAACGCAGAAGAACCTGCAGACGCTCCTGTCCCGCGGCGCCCGGAGCGTCGGGCCGGAGGGTGGTTCGCTGGCCTGCGGGGACATAGGCGCCGGCCGCATGAGCGAGCCGGAGGACATCGTGGATGCCTGCCTGAAGATGCTTTCCGTCCGCCGTGATATGGAAGGGCTGCGCGTCCTGGTGACCGCGGGCCCCACGCATGAGGCGCTGGACCCCGTCCGTTTCCTGACAAACCGTTCCAGCGGGAAGATGGGATACGCCATCGCGCGGGCCGCCGTTAACCGGGGCGCCGCCGTGACGCTGGTCACCGGGCCGGTCCACCTGCCCGGGGTGGCAGGCGCTGAAATGGTGCCGGTCACCACGACGGCGGATCTGCTGCGCGAGGTCATTCGCCGCACGCCGGCGCAGGACGTGCTCATCCAGGCAGCCGCGCCGGCGGATTTCACCCCCGCCCATGCCTCTGAACGGAAGCTGAAGAAAAACGGGGACGGCGGCCTGATCCTGGAACTGGTACAGACAGCGGACGTCGCCCGGGAGGCCGGGCGCCATAAAAAACCCGGCCAGACCTTTGTCGGCTTCGCGGCGGAAACCCACGACGGGATGGAAAACGCGCGCCGGAAGCTGGACAGCAAATTCCTCGACCTTATCGCGCTCAACGACGTGACCCGGCCGGGGGCAGGGTTCGATACGGACACCAATGCGCTGACCCTGCTGACCCACGACATGACAAAGGAACTGCCGATGACATCCAAACAGGACGCCGCGGAAGCGCTGTTGGATGAAATCCTGCGCTTGCGGAGCGGTACGTCGGATGCCTGACCCCCCCCGCTACGCCCAGGTCATCGTCGACGTCGCCAGCGCGAATACCGACCGGGTCTTCACCTACCGGATGCCTCCGGGGATGGCGTTGCCGCCCGGAACGCGGGTTACGGTTCCATTTGGCAGGCAGACGCTGGAAGGCGTCGTTTTGCATTTGACGGACGAGCCGGGGATTGAGGAATCCCGTATCCGGGACGTCATCGGCGCGCTGGAAGATTACCCCGCCGTCCTGCCAGCCCTGGTTGAACTGGCGAAGGAAATCAGCGCCCAGTCCCTTTGCCCGCTCGCCCTGTCGCTCCGGCTGATGTTTCCCGCCCAGATGCGGGCTGGGCGCGTCAAAATCAGGACGCAGGCGGTCGCCCGGCTGGCCATTCCCGCCCGGCATTTACCGGAGGCAATCGCGGCCCAAAGCCGCTCCGCCAAGCGCCGTTTGATGCTCAACCTTCTGGCAGACGGCCTGCCTCATCCGGTTGCCGAGCTGAAGGCCCTTGTCCGGGACCCCCTGCCCGCGCTGAAGGTACTGCAGGAGGCGGGGCAGGTCCGGCTGGAGGAGGCGGAGGTCTACCGCTCGCCCTACGCGGATCCGGCAGTACCGGAGCCGGAGCCGGAACTGACGCTCGGACAGCGCGAAGTGCTGGGGGAACTGCTTCCGGCCGTCCTGGAGGGGCGCGGACGATTTCTGCTGCACGGCGTCACCGGTTCCGGAAAGACCGAGGTGTACATCCGCGCGGCGCGCGAGTGTCTGGCCCTGGGCCGGGGGGTCATCGTGCTGGTGCCGGAAATCGTCCTGACGCCGCAGATGGTCTCCTGGTTTCGCGGGCGGTTCGGGGACGTCGCGGCGGTGCTGCACTCCCGCCTGTCCGCGGGAGAGCGGTTTGACGAATGGCGGCGCATCCGCGCCGGCGCCGCCCGGCTGGTCATCGGCGCCCGATCTGCCGTATTCGCGCCGGTGACGGACCTGGGGCTCATCGTGGTGGACGAGGAGCACGAGCCGAGCTACCAGTCGGAGACCAACCCGCGTTACGACGCGCGGGAGGTGGCCTGCTCCCGCGTGGCGCGCGAGGGGGGGACGTTGCTGCTGGCCAGCGCGACCCCCAGCATCCTGACCTTTGCCAAAGCCCAGCGGGGCGACTTCATGCTGCTGGAGATGCTCAGCCGCGTCAACAGCCGCCAGCTGGCGGAAGTCAGCGTGGTGGACATGCGCGAGGAGCTGCGCCTGGGCAACCGGGGGATGTTCTCCCGGCTGCTGCTCGAAAGGTTGGACGCCTGCCTGCAGGCCGGGCAGCAGGCTATGCTGTTCATCAACCGCCGCGGGTATGCTCCCAGCGTCATGTGCCGCAAGTGCGGAGAGGTTCTTTCCTGCAGCCAGTGCGATGTAAAGATGACCTTCCACCAGGCCGATCGCGGGCTGCACTGCCACTATTGCGGGTTGGTCCTCCCGATGCCGGACAAGTGTCCCTCCTGCGGCAGCTCCTATCTGCGCCCGGTGGGCGCGGGCACGCAGAAGGTGGAGGAAGAGCTGCGCAAGCGCTACCCCGGCAAGGAAATCGTGCGCATGGATCTGGACACAACCTCCGGCAAGGACGCACACCGCGTCCTGCTGGACCGGTTCCGCTCCGGTGCCGCCCGCATCATGGTGGGCACACAGATGATTGCCAAGGGGTTGGACTTTCCCCAGGTCACGCTGGTGGGCGCGGTGCTGGCCGACGTATCTCTCAACCTGCCGGACTACCGCTCCGAAGAGCGCACCTTCCAGCTGCTCACCCAGGTCGCCGGCCGCGCGGGGCGCGCGGAAATGCCGGGGGAAGTCGTTATCCAGACCTACCGGCCGGAGCATTTCGCCATCCAGGCGGCCGCCCGGCAGGATTACCGCGGTTTTTTTAGCCAGGAATTCGCCCGCAGGCGCCAGCGGCTGTATCCGCCTTTTACCATGATGGTGCGCCTGCTGTGCGAGTCTCCCCGGGAGGAGCAGGCGGAATCGGTCAGCGCCGTGCTGTACGGCCGCGTTGCCGAAGCCCTGGCTGCCCGGCCGGACTGGAAACGGCGGGTGCTGTTTTACCGCCGGGACGAGTCGCCCATCAAGCGGATGATGGGGCTGGCGCGTTCCCAGGTGCTGCTCAAACTGCTGGAACACCCGGACAGCGCGCAGGTTCTGGCATTCCTGAAGCAGCTTGGCGAGGAGCCCTGGCCCTGCAGGGTGCACCTCGAAATCAACCCCGCCAGCCTCGCCTGAAGGCCGGCGATTGGAGGAGACATGTCCAAGAAGCGGATTTTCACCATCGGCGCGTCCGAGTTGCGGGGGAAAAGCAACCCCATCAAAAAGTTTGACGCGCGATTGTCCCTGATTTTGCGGGACATGGCCGAAACCATGTACCAGGCGGGGGGCGTCGGCCTTGCCGCGCCCCAGATCGGCATCAAGCGCCGGCTGGTCGTCATCGACGTGGGAGAGGGCCTTATCGAGATGGTCAACCCTGAAATCACCGACCAGACCGGATCCTGCGGCATGGTGGAAGGCTGCCTGAGCGTGCCTGGCCGCAGGGGTTTCGTGACCCGGCCTGAAAAAGTGTCGGTACGCGCCCAGGACAAGGACGGCAAGTTCTTCACCTTCCCGGCGGACGGGCTGCTCGCCCGCGCCGTCCAGCACGAGCTGGACCACCTCGACGGCGTGCTGTATGTGGACCTGATGGACTATGAGGTCTACGAGGACGACCCGGCGCCCGGCGCGGGGCCGGTGAAGGAGATCTGATGCGCGTCGTCTTCATGGGCACGCCGGAGTATGCGCTCTCTTCCCTGCGGGCATTGGTGGAAGCTGGGCACGAGGTCTTGGCCGCGGTCACCCAGCCCGACCGGCCCAGGGGCCGCGGCGGCCGGCTGACGCCGCCGCCGGTGAAGGTTTTCGCGCTGGAACGCGGCATCCCGGTATTCCAGCCCCAAAGCATCCGCCGCGAGGGCGCGGGCATCCTGTCGTCGCTGAGGCCGGAGGTCTGCGTGACGGCGGCCTACGGGCAGATTCTGCCGGAAGAGGTGCTGGCTGTCCCGCCCCTGGGGACGGTCAACGTGCACGCCTCCCTGCTGCCGAAATACCGGGGCCCCGCGCCGGTCAACTGGGCGATTGTGCGGGGGGAAACGGAAACCGGCGTCACTACCATGCTCACCGACCGCGGCGTGGACACGGGGGACGTTCTCCTGCAGGAAAAAACGGCCATCGGACCGGAGGAAACCGCGGGAGAGCTAACGGGTCGGCTGGCCCTCCTGGGCGCCTCCCTGTTGGTGCACACGCTTGCCTGTCTTCCGGCGGGAACCTGCCCCCGAAGGCCGCAGGATGTAGGAGAGATGTCGTACTTTCCCATGCTCCGGAAGGAAACGGGCCGGGTGGACTGGCGGATGGGCGCGCGGCAAATCGTCAACCTGGCGCGGGGGCTGAACCCCTGGCCTACGGCTTTTTCGGATTCGCCCTGGGGGACGTTGAAAGTCCTGGCCGCGCGGGCGCTGCCGGATGGCGCAGGCGCGAAGCCGGGGGACGTCCTAGCCGCCGATGCGAAGCAGGGGCTCGTCGTCCGGGCGGGGGACGGCGCGGTCAGACTCCGCCTGCTGCAGGCTCCGGGGGGCCGCGCGATGGATGATACGGATTTTCTGCGGGGCCACCCCGCGCCGGCGGGTGCCCGGATGGGGTTTGAAGGAGAGGAAGCATGAGCGAATCGGAGAAGCGGGACAGGACGAAGCCCCGCGGACCAGGCAGGCCGGGCGGCGGCGAACCCCGGTGGGGGAAACCTTCAGCCGGTGGCCGGGGAGGTCCTGACGCCCGGGGAAAGCCCGCGCGCCCTTCTTTTGGCCGGCCTGCCGGCAAACCGCCTAGCCCGGGCAAACCACCCGCCCGGGGTCCTTTCGGCCGTCCCGCGCCAGCTGCTGAAGGCAGCGCGGTCACGCCCGGCGAAATCGGGGACAGGCCGGCGTCCAAACGCGCCGATCTCCTTCCCGACCAGCGCCGCGCCCCCGCCCGTCCGGCGGCGCCCCGCGGTTTCAAACCCGGCGCCGCTCCCGGAAAAGAAAGCCGCGCCATCAGTTCCAATTATGCACCGGCAGGTGGGAAACGACCGTTTGGGCATCCTTCAAGGCCCGGGGATTCCCGTGGTTTCAAGCCCGGCGCCAAGCCCGGATTCGGGGATCGCAGGCCGGGCGTCCGCCCGGCGCCTCGTCCCGCCGTCCCAGCGCAGCCCAGCCTGACCGCGGATGCCCGCCGCGTCGCCCTATTGGTTCTCAATCGCGTGCTGACGGACGAAGCCTATGCTTCCCTAACCTTGGACGAGATGTTCCGCAAAATGCGCCTGACCCAGAAGGACAAGCGCCTGGCTGCTGCTATTGTCTACAAAACGCTGGAAAACCTGATTCGCATTGATTTCGCGCTGGACCAGTTCCTGAAAGACCGATCCGCGCTGGATGCCTGCGTGCTCAACGTCCTGCGGCTAAGCGCCTGCCAGATCCTGCTGATGGACCGGGTGCCGGATTTCGCCGCGGTCAACGAGGCAGTGGATCTGACACGCTCCCTGGGCCGGGAGGAGATGACGGGACTGGTCAACGGGGTGCTCCGCTCGCTCATCCGCGGCCGGGACAGCCTGCCCTGGCCCAAGCCAGGCGACGGTAACTACTACAGCGTTACCCATTCCCTGCCCCAGTGGCTGGCGGATGAAATCCTGGCGGGGTATCCGCAGGAGGAAGCAGAGGCGATCCTGTCCTACCGCGACCCGGAGCATGCCATCACGCTCCGGCGGAACGAGACCCTGGTCACCCAGGCGGAGTTTGACAGCCTTCTGAAAAAGAAGGTCTGGCAGGTCAGGGACGGACTCCTGCCGGGGGTCGCGCGCGTCCGGGGCACGTCGGACATCGGGCTGGACGCCGATTTTCTCGCAGGTCGCTATTCCATCCAGGGCGAGGGCAGCATGCTGGCCGTGCTGGCGCTCTCCCCGAAGGCGGGCGCCCAGGTGCTGGATTGCTGCGCCGCGCCGGGCGGGAAGGCCTGCTACCTGGGCGAACGGATGCAGAATACCGGCCGGGTTCACGCCTGGGACGTGCATGAGCACCGGGTCGAACTCATCCAGGCGCAGGCCCAGCGGCTGCGGCTGTACAACCTCCGCCCAGCCGTGCGCGATTCTGCCGTGTATGTG
>JAPXQZ010000102.1:0-6476 GCA_033813835.1 Clostridia bacterium
TGTGTATAAGAGACAGCACCAAGGGAAGGCGGCTGGTGCTGGTGACCGACTGCACCCGGGCGGGCGGACTGGGCGACGGGGAATACACCCTGGGTGGGCAGCCGATTTTCGTGAAGGGCATCGAATGCCGGCTGCAGGACGGAACCATCGCCGGCAGCGTGCTCCGGCTCAACCAGGCGGTCAAAAACCTCCGGAACCACGCGGGCCTTACCAACGCGCAGGCTGTCCTGCACGCGACGGAATACGCCGCGGACGCCATCGGGGTTTCGGACCGGAAGGGCGGCTTTGAGGCTGGCCGGGACGCAGATTTCGCGTTGTTCGACAGGCAGTGGAACGCGCAGGCAACCTACGTGCGGGGCACGATGAAGTACAGGAGGGCATGAAGATGCCGCAGTTAAAAGTTCCGGCTCCGCTCGATCCCGGTTTTTCCCCTCTCGCGCTGGTTCTGCGCGGCTTCCGGCGGGACGTGGAACATCACGGAGCGCCTGCCCCGCTTACCCTGGTCTTCCACCGGTCCGGCGCGCTGTGGTCGTCCTACCGAATGGACGTTTTTCCCGAAGGCGTCGACGACCGGCGCAATTTCACCGTTGTGGAGCGGGTGGTCAAAAGCCTGTTGTGGATGCGGGGAGGGTACCGTATCAGCGTATCCGGCTCCCCTTCCGTATACGCCTCCCTGAAAGACGCCTACCGCCCGGGCGGCTCCCGCGCCTTCGACGCGGACTTCATGCAAACCGTCTATGAAAAGCCCTTTGAGGTGCGCTGGCTGGAGAATCCGGGTCAGTTCGTCGTTTCCGCGGAGGACGCCAGCGACGTCGGGCGGCACCTGAACGGCTGTCGCATCGGCTTTGACGCGGGTGGCAGCGACCGGAAGGTCAGTGCGGTGATTGACGGGGAGCCCGTATACTCCGAGGAGGTCGTTTGGTTCCCGAAGTCCAGGGAAGACCCGGAATACCATTATCAGGGGATTCTGAGCGCCTTTAAGGCCGCGGCCGCCCACCTGCCCCGGGTCGACGCCATCGGCGTATCCAGCGCCGGCGTGTTCGTGGACAACCGGGTGATGGCCGCGTCGCTGTTCATCAAGGTTCCCAGGGACTTGTTCGCGAAAAAGGTCAAGGACATCTACATCAATGCCGCCAAGGAAATGGGCGGCGTCCCCCTGGTGGTGGCCAACGACGGGGACGTGACCGCGCTGGCTGGCGCCATGAGCCTGGGAACCGGGCGCGTGCTGGGGCTGGCGATGGGCACCAGCCAGGCGGGCGGCTACGTGGACGGGGACATGCGCATCCTGGGTTGGCTCAACGAGTTGGCCTTCGTACCGGTGGATGCGAACCCCCGCGCGATGGCGGACGAATGGTCCGGCGACATCGGTTGCGGGGTCAAGTATTTTTCCCAGGACGCCGTCATCAAACTGGCGCCGGCCGCGGACATTGCCCTGAACGCGTCCGATTCCCCTGCCGACCAGCTGAAGGCCGTCCAGAAGGAAATGGAAGATGGGAACCCCCGGGCACGGGAAATCTACGAAACCATCGGCGTTTATCTGGCCCACGCCGTCGCGTGGTACGCGGAGTTCTACGACATCGCCCAGGTGCTGGTCATGGGCCGGGTTACCAGCGGCGAGGGCGGGATGGTCATCATCCAAACCGCGCAGGAAGCAATGGAAGCGGAGTACCCGGAACTGGCGGCGGCCATTGCGCTGAGCATCCCGGACGAGCGCGCCCGGCGCGTCGGCCAGTCCGTCGCCGCCGCCAGCCTGCCGGAAGTCCGGAAGTAATCCGGGGCATGCCCTCCAGGCAGGCCGCCGCGCCTGAAAACCGGAAAGCGGGGCTTTACGCTCTGCTCGCGGCCGCTTTTTACGCGGTCAGCACGCCGGTCGCCAAAACGCTGCTGCAAAGCGTTCGCGCCGTCGTCCTCGCCGGGCTGCTGTACCTGGGCGCCGGCCTAGGAATGCTGTTCCTGCGCACGGTCCAACAGCGGGGGGTCTCCAGAGCCAAGAAGAGCCGCTGAGAAGGGGCGAACGGAAGTACGTCCTGGCCATGGTGGCGCTGGACGTCCTGGCGCCCATCCTGCTGCTTGCCGGCCTGCGGCTGGCCGCCGCGGCCAACGTCTCACTGCTGAACAACGTTGAGATTGTCGCCACCACGCTCTTCGCCTGGCTGCTGTTCAGGGAAGGAGTTTCCGGCAGGCTGTGGGCGGGCACTCTGCTGGTGACCGCGGCGACGGTGATGCTGAGCCTGCAGGATCTGGACAGCCTGCAGTTCAGCGCGGGTTCCCTTCTGGTCCCTCTGGCCTGCGCCTGCTGGGGGCTGGAGAACAACTGTACGCGGATGCTGTCCTCCAAGGATGCCCGGCAAATCGCCGTCATCAAGGGGCTGGGCTCCGGCGGGGATTCCCTGCTGCTCGGCTTGCTGATCGGAGAGGCGATGCCCGCCGCCCTGGTGGTTCTGCAGTGCCTGGCGCTGGGGTTCTTCTCCTATGGGCTGAGCGTGTACCTGTACGTCAAAGCCCAACGCTTCTTGGGCGCGGCGAAAACCAGCGCCTACTACGCGGTCGCGCCGTTCATCGGGGCGCTGATCTCCCTGGCGCTGTACCGCGAGGTGCCCGGTGCGCTCTTCTGGGCGGCGCTGGCCGTCATGGCGCTGGGCACGGCCTTCGTCAACCGGGGTTGAAAAAGCTTGCGCGAAGAAAGGATTGCATGTATAATTCCTTTCCGGCACATCCTTGCGCCATGCAAGACGTGGCGCCATATGTCCATGAGGAGGTGAAAGGAATGGATTACGAACTGCTCTACATCGTCGACGTCAGCCTGGAGGAGGAGCCCCGCAAGGAACTCATCGCGCGTTTCAACGCGCTGATTGAGCAAAACGGCGGCAAGGCCGAGAAAACGGAGGAATGGGGAAAGCGCCGCCTGGCGTACCTGGTGGACGACAAGCCGGAAGGCTATTACGTCCTGGTCAACTTCTCCGCGCCCCCGACCTTCCCCAAAGAACTGGAGCGGCTGCTTGAGATTGACGACAACGTGATGCGCTATCTCATCACGCGCGTGGAACACAAGCGCTCCAACGTCAAACCGCAGGCGCAGCGCGCCGTGCCGCAAGGCCAGGCCGCCGACGTACCGGAACCCGACGTCGAATCTGTCGACGGGACGGGCGAGGAGTAAGAGCCGCATGAACAAGATTTTCATCATCGGCAACCTGACGCGCGACCCGGAGATGCGCAGCACCCAAAGCGGTGTTCCGATGTGCAACTTCACCGTCGCGGTCAACCGGCGCAACCGCCAGGGCGCGGAAGCCGGCCAGCCGGAAGCGGACTTCTTCCGCGTGACCACCTGGCGGCAGCTGGCGGAGAACTGCAACCGCTTCCTGGCCAAGGGCCGCAAGGTGGGCGTAGTGGGTACGCTGACGCTGCAGAACTATACCGGAAACGACGGACAGCAGCGCTACAGCCTGGAGGTCAGCGCGGACGAGGTGGAATTCCTCTCCCCGCGCGGCGAAAGCGGCGGCGACAGCCGTCCCGCGGTTTCCCAGCAGCCGCCGGCGCAGGAACCGGGCGGCGGATTCGTCCGTGTGGACGACGACGACCTGCCCTTTTAATGAAGAAGTGAGGAGACAAAGCCATGTCTGAGGATAGAGGAGCCGAAAGAAGGCAGCGCCCCCGCGGCGGCCGGCGCCCCCGGCGCAAGGTTTGCGATTTCTGCGCGAACAAGGTGGTCTATATCGATTACAAGGACGTAAACCGGCTGCGCCGCTACATCAACGAGCGCGGCAAGATTTCCCCGCGCAGGATGATGGGAACCTGCGCCAAGCACCAGCGGCAGCTGTCGGAAGCCATCAAGCGCGCGCGTGCCATCGCGCTGATGCCCTACGCGGCGGACTGAGGCGGTCTGGTGCAGGGGAACCGGCTGAACGCCGGTTCCTTTTCGCATCCAAGGGGAGTTTTCAGGCGTTTTTTCATCGATGGAACCCTGGAATCCCTGCCTGTTCGCTGTTGCGGGCGATTCTCTGGCGCCTTGCGCTCCAATGCTTCCCAAACGACATCCAGACACACTGAAAACCGGCGGGACGCCGGTTTTTCGATTCGCCGGGGTGGATTCCCGGAATGAACCTGTCCGGATACTTGCAGCCTTACCCGCGCAGCAGCAGCTTGCTCAGGTCGCTGACCGCGGCCTTGATGGGCGGGGATTCCTGCATCAGGCTTTCAATTTTGGCGCAGCCGTGCAGCACCGTGGAGTGGTCCCGCCCGCCCAGCATATCGCCGATCTGGGGCAGGCTGGCTTCCGTAAGCTTGCGGGACAGATACATGATGATCTGCCGGGGAACAGTGACGCTCCGGCTGCGGCGGGGGCCCTTCAGGTCCTCGGCTTGGATGTCGTAATATGTGGAAACGGCGTCCAGGACGTCCTGGCAGGTGACGGAGCGGGGCTGGTGCTCGGAGATGATTTCCTTGAGCGCCTCCTGGGCCAGGCTCAGGCTGATTTCCTTGCCTGACAGGGAGGAATAGGCCTGCAGGCGCGTCAGGCTGCCTTCCAGCTCGCGGATATTGCTGTCCACGTTCTGGGCGATCATCTGCACGACGTCCTCCCCCACTTGGATGCTTTCCTCCCGCGCCTTGGAGCGCAGGATGGCGCAGCGGGTGTCCAGGTCCGGCCGCTGGATGTCGGCGATGAGGCCGGAGAGGAAGCGGCTGCGCAGCCGCTCCTCCAGGTGCGCGATTTCCTTGGGAGGCCGGTCGGAAGAGATGATAATCTGCTTGCCGGCGCCGAAGAGGGCGTTGAAAGTATGGAAAAACTCCTCCTGGGTGGAGTCCCGGCCGGCGATGAACTGGATGTCGTCAATCAGCAGGACGTCCACGCTGCGGTACTTTTCCCGGAACTGGACGTTGCGGTTGGTCTGGATGGCGGTGACCAACTCGATGGTGAAGGTTTCGCTGGTCACGTATTCCAGCCGCGTTTCCGGCTTTTCCTGCAGGATATAGTGGCCGATGGCGTGCATAAGGTGGGTTTTCCCCAACCCCACCCCGCCGTAGATGAACAGGGGGTTGTAGGCGTCCGCCGGCGATTGGGCGACTGCCAGGGACGCCGCGTGGGCGAAGCGGTTGCCGGACCCGACGACGAAGGATTCAAAGGTGTAGCGCGCGTTGAGCTGGGGCGCCGGCTTGACCACCAGGGCGGCGCCGTCGTGGAACTGCGTAGCCTGGCTAGGGGTCAATATGTTGAGCCGCAGTTCCTTTCCGGATGCCTGGCGAAGCGCGGAGGAAATCAGCGCCGAATAGCGAGGGACCACGAACTGGTGGTAAAAATCAGTTTCCGCTTTGACAAAATACTGGTCCCCCCGGATATCCAGGGGTTTGAGCGCCCGCTCAATCCACGTGGAGTACGTCACGTCGGACATCTCCGCGTGCATGAGCTGACAGGCCTTTTGCCAAATCGACTGGTAGTCCAATGCAGTTCTCCTGTTTTCCCGGTTATGCATAGCATATGCAAGGCGACGGGGTAAAAAAAACAGACTTTGCCGTTTCATCCCGGGCGCATCTGTGGATATCTCCCTGTGGATAAGCTCGGACGGACCGCTCTCCCACGGCGGCATTCTACCACGGGGAGCCGGAAGAATCAAACGGTTGGAGACGGGTTCCCGGATGCATGCGGCTTGTGGAAATGCTCACCCCCACCACCATCCCTTGTGGGTCGGGTTTCAAACAGCCACAGGAACTGGGTATCGCGATGCATAAACTTACACGAATTCCGCATCTGTTTCGCCAATGTTTTCTTTCCATGCCAAATATTAATTTCCCGTCACAAACTGTTGATAGCTTGACATGAAAAGCCTGCAGGCTGCGCGGCTCCCTCCCCAAAAGCCAGGGCGTCGGAAACCGCCTGGCGTTTTCGATGCCGCCCGGGCAGGCGAAACCCGAGGCATGCGGGATTGCCATGGACGCTACACAAGGCGGCAGAAGCAGGATATACTGCATCCGGAGAAACATACCGGAGGGAGACGACATGCAGAAAACGGGGCAAAAACGATTCACCCTCAAGGAACGCAGCTGGATTCTGTATGACTGGGCCAACTCGGTCTATGCGACCAACATCATGGCCGCGATCTTCCCGACCATCTTCGTCAATATCGTCGGTGAACGGGGGGACGTCTGGTGGGGGTACGGCACCAGCCTGGCCACGCTGATCGTCGCGCTGCTGGCGCCGCTGCTGGGCTCCATCGCGGATTACCAGGGCATGAAGAAACGGATGTTCACGGGTTTCATGCTCCTGGGCGTCCTGTCGACGGCGCTGATTGCCCTGACAGGAAACTGGAAGCTGATGCTGGCGTTTTACGTGCTGTCCAAAATCGGCTTCTCCGGCTCAAACCTTTTTTACGACAGCTTCCTGACGGACGTGACGACCGATGAGCGCATGGACAGAGTGTCCTCCTGGGGATACGCCATGGGTTATATCGGCGGAAGCACGATTCCCTTCGTCATCTCCATCG
>JAPXQZ010000103.1:0-6439 GCA_033813835.1 Clostridia bacterium
GGCCACGGGGGAGCGGTACTGCTGATGGCGGGCGAAAGGGAGCGGGCCAGGCGGCCGCGCCGCAACGGGCCGGGGCGGGTCAGGCTGCACATCGTGCTGCTCGCCCTGCTTGGCGCCGCGGCGCTGCTGGGCGGCGTCGTCGGGCGGCGGATGCTGGAGTCGCGCACGGAGGGGCTGGCCCGCCAGGCGCGCGCGTCCGCGCTGCTGGAGGAGACCGTCCGCCAGTCCGTGGAGGCGGCCTCCGGGACGGAGACGGACAAGGCCCTTTTGTCGGCGGTGTCCACCGGCGCCTCCTCCCGGAAGCGCGCGCTGCGGGAGGCCATCGCGGCGCAGGCCGCGCAGGGGACGCCGGACGGGGAAATCGCGGCCGCCGCGATTGGGACCCTGAAGGAGGGCATCCTCGCCCGCGTCGCGGACGAGGCGCGGCGGGCGGAAATCGCGGGGCGGCTGGACGCCGCGGCGCCGGGCATCGCGCTGGCCGCCGGGGCGGAGGCGCAAAGGCAGGCCGGGGAGGTCAACGCGGCCGCGGTGCGGATGCAGCTGCAGGTCTCCGAGCGCTGGTACCCCCTGATGTACTATTACGCCGCACTGCTGTTCGCCGGCGTGTTCCTGCTCTTGTTCGCGCTGGCGCTGCTCCTCCTCTACCTGCGCGGGGACGAGGAGAAGCGCGCCGGGATGGGGAGGCGGCTGGAGGTCATGGACTACCTGCTGCCCTTCATGGCGGGCGTGCTGGCCTTCACCCTCTACCCCATCGTGCGCGTGGTCATCATGAGTTTCCAGGAGCGCTACAGGCTGGAGGGCAGCTTCGCCGGCTGGGGGCTGGGCAACTACCGCTACGTGCTGGAGGGCATCCCCGGCACCACCAACTACTTCCTGCAGGGGCTGCTCAACACGCTGCTCTACGTGCTCTACACCGTTCCCATCGGCACCGCGCTGGCCGTCGTCATCGCCTACCTGCTCAACCAGAAGCTGCGCTTCAGCGCGCTGTTCCAGACGGCCTACTTCCTGCCTATGGTCACCTCCGTCACCGCCGTGGGCCTGGTGTGGCGCTGGATTTTCAACCGCAACTTCGGTGTCCTCAACTTCATCCTCTCCCTGTTTGGCGCAGGCCCGGTGGACTTCCTGCAGAAGGCCGGCAACTCCCTGACGGTGCTGGTCATCTTCGGCATTTGGTCCTCCCTGCCCTTCACCATCATCCTCCTGCTGTCGGGGCTTCAGAGTATCGACGAAACCTATTACACCGTCGCCCGGGTGGACGGCGCGAAGGCCTTCCGCATCTTCCGCCGTATCACCGTGCCGCTGCTGGCGCCCACCATCGGGCTGGTGCTCATCATCAACAGCATCTCCGCCTTCAAGGTCTTCACCGAGGTCAAGGTGCTGTTCTCCGGCTATCCCGGCCCGGTCAAGAACCTGTACACGGTGGTCTACTACATCTACGACATGATGTACGAAAACCGGGAGCTGGGCCGCGCCGCCGCCGCCGCCATCCTGCTGTTCCTGATCATCTTCGCCTTCACCATGCTCCAGCGCCTGATCCAGCGCAGGTGGAAATATGACTGACCTGAAGGCAGTCCGGGACCTGGAGCGCCCCGGCACCGTCCCGGGCACGGCGCTGTTTGTGCTGGGTATCCTGTTGATCCTGTCGGCGCCCGCCAGCCTGCTGCTGGGCGGTTCCCGCCCGCTGGCGCTGGCGCTGCTGCTGTTGGGCGCCACCCTGCTGGCAGGGGGGCTGCTGCTTCGGCCCGATCGGCGCGCGTTGACCGTCTCCGGCCGGGCCCTGCGGTATGGGGTTTTGATCCTGGGCATGCTGGTGATGGTTTTCCCCTTTTTCTGGATGCTGTCCTCGGCGCTGAAGACCGCGCCGGAGATGAACTACTTCCCGCCTTCCCTGCTGCCCCGGAACTGGCTGAATTTCGAGAACTTCAGGATTGCCTTCGAGAAGGCGCCCTTCGCGCGATACTTCTTAAACTCCGTCCTCGTCCTGCTGGGCAGCGTCACCGTGACGGCGCTGACGACCATCCTGGCGGCCTTCGCCTTCACCCGGCTGGAGTTCCGGGGGCGGGAGGTGTTGTTCTCCCTGCTGCTGTCCATGATGATGGTGCCCTTTGAGATGCTCGTCATCACCAACTACCAGACCATCGTGAAGACCGGGCTGTACGACAGCCTGTGGGCCCTGGTGCTGCCCTTCATGAGCAGCATCTTCTACACCTATATCCTGCGCAACTTCTTCCAGTCCATCCCCGCCGGGCTGTACTGGTCCGCGCGCGTGGACGGCAGCACCAACTGGGTCTACCTGTGGAAGGTCATGGTGCCCATCGCCCGGCCCTCCCTGGTCACCATCATCCTGCTCAACGCGCTGGCCTCCTGGAACAGCTTCATGTGGCCGCTGCTGGTCATCAAGAGCGACCTGAACCGCACCCTGCCCTTCGGCCTGTATACCTTCACCACCGAGGTGGGCGCCAACAACGAGCTGCTGATGGCCGCCTCCTCCGTGGTCGTGCTGCCGATGGTGCTGCTGTTCCTCTTCGCCAGGAAGCAGATCGTCCGCGGCGTGGCGCGGGGGGGCATCAAGGGATAGGCGGTCAGGGCGCCCTGCACGTCAGCCGGGCGGCTTCGTTCGCCTGGCTTCATTTGGGTCGACCCGCCTTTCGGCGGGTATAAATAGTTGAGGAGTTCGCGCCGTACCGCGGCGCGGCAACCCGATGAAAGGAGCGCAATTGGACATTTTGGTCTGGGCGGATTTCCACTGCCCCTACTGCTATATCGGCAAGGCGCGCATGAAGAAGGCGCTCAAGGAGGCGGGCTTCCCGGAGGCGCGCCTGCGCCTGCGCACCTACCTGCTCAACCCCGAGGCCAGCGAGCGGGAAGGCGAGTCCTTGAACGAGTATTCCATCAGCCAATACGGCGCGAAGCCGGAAAAAGTGTACGCGCAGAACGCCCGGCTGGAGGCAGAGGGCCGGGAGCTGGGCCTCGTCCTGGACCTGAAGGGCGCCCGCTACGCCAACATGACCGACGCGCACCGCCTGTTCCATTACGCAAAGACCCTGGGGCGGGGCGAGGCCTTCTTCGACCTGGCGCAGCAGGCGCTGTTCACGAAAGGCGCCCTGCTCAGCGACCGGGAGACCCTGCTGTCGCTCGCGGAGCGCGCCGGCATCCCGGGGGCGCAGGCCGCGGACGCGCTGTCGGGGGATCGCTTCAAGGCGGAGGTCGCCGCGGATTACAAGGAGGGTCTGGACCAGGCCATCGACTACATCCCCTATTTCGTCTTCGGGAACGGGGCGCACCTCTCCGGCGACCGGACCTACGCGGAGTACCTCTCCGCAATCAGGAAACACCTGGGAGAGGCGCGGCATGAAGGTTGAACTGTGGTCGGACTTCCTGTGCCCCTACTGCCTGCTTGGGAAGAGGCGCCTCATGCTGGCGATGGAGCGCCTAGGCCTGGACGCGGAAAGCGTCGAAATCAAATCTTTCCTGCTCAATCCCCGGGACACCGCCCACAGCGGCGAGCCCCTGCTGGTCCACCTGCTGGACAAGTACGGTGGCGACCAGGAGGGCATGGAGGAGACCTTCCGGCACCTGACCGCGGCCGGGAAGGAACTGGGGTTGAAACTGGACTTTTACAAGGCGCGCAACGCCTCCACCGACGACGCGCACCGCCTGTTCCAGTTCGCCAAAACCCGCGGGCTGGGCGCGGTTTTTTCCGACCGCCTGCAGCGCGCGGCCTACGAGGAGGGCCTGGTGCTGGACGACCGGGAGACCCTGCTGGCCCTGAGCGTGGAAACCGGGCTGCCCCGGACCGAGGCGCTGGAGGCGCTGGCGCAGGAGGAATACTGGCGGCGCGCGCTGGCGGAGCACCGGGAGGCGGAGGAGCTGGACGTGCAGGGCGTGCCCTTCACCCTCATAAACCGCCGCGTCGCCGTGTCCGGCGCCCAAAGCGTGGAGACCTTCACCAAGGCGCTGGAGATGGCTTTGGAGGAAAAAAACAATGCCGCGGGAAAGGGGAACTGAGATGCTGGATTACAAGTTCGACGTGCAGATGCTCATCGAGGGCGAGAACCTGTCGGAGGATGCCATCACGGCGCACATCACCCGGAACTTCGAGGGCGACTGCCTGCTGGCGGTAGGGGATGAGGAGCTTGTCAAGCTCCATTTCCATACCAACAAACCCTGGGAAGTACTGGAGTACTGCGCATCCCTGGGAGATATTTACGACATCGTGGTGGAGAACATGGAACGCCAGGCGGAGGGCCTGGGGGGCTGAGCCTCCTCCCGGGAGTGCAGTCAATGGCAAGGTGCGTCATCCATTCCAGCAGCCTGCTGGCCCTCCTGGAGTGGGGAACGGGCCTTCCCGGCCATATCCTGCTGGCGCCCGGAACCGCGCGTTCCGAGGTGCTGAACCTGATCTATGGAAGACTCCGGGCGGGTCGCCTGGACCGCGGCGCGGCCGGTTCCCTGCTCACCCGCCTGGCGGAAGAGAAGGTCCGCTACCTAAACGATCGGGTGCTGCGCGCGAAGGCGCTGGAGACCGCCCTGGAACTGGGGCTGCCCGACACCTTTCTCGCGGAGTACGCCGCGCTGGCGCGGCTGCACGCGGAAGCCCTGGTTATCGAGGACGGGCCGCTGCGCGAGGCCGTCCGCGAAGCGGTGAAAACCCTGACCCTTGGGCAGGTGGCCGGGGAGTAAGACCGCCCCGGGCAGCCCAGGCGCAAAGGCCGTCTGTCTGCCGGAAATCATCCGGGAACCCGAAGCGGTTCCCGGCTTGTTTTTAGGGGATTCTCCCACTTCCTCCGCTTGCCCGCCCGCCGGCCGGGTGGTACACTGCCGTCCAACCGGAAAAATCCGACGGGGAGGTCGACGTGACCCTGACCCTGGGCACCTATCTGCTCGTCTGCCCGCTCATCTTCCTGGGCGGGTTCATCGACAGCATCGCCGGCGGCGGCGGGCTGATCACCCTGCCCGCCTATTACCTGGCCGGCCTGCCGCCCTCCCTGGCGGGCGGCACCAACAAGCTGTCCGCCTTTTCCGGCACCGCCATTTCCACCGCGCGCTTCGCCGCGGGCGGGCTGATTCACTGGAAACAGGGCGCCGCCTCCCTGCTGGGCGCCTTTCCCGGCGCGGCCTTCGGCGCCTTTCTGCTGACCCGCGTGCCCGCCGCCTACGCCAAGCTGGGCATCCTGCTCGCGCTGCCCCTGGTGGCCGTCGTCGTGCTGCGCAACCGCTCCCTGGAGCCGCGCCCCGCGCTGCTTCCGGCGCGCTTCACCCTGCCCGCCTGCTTTTTTATCGGCCTCATCATCGGCGTATACGACGGGCTGGTCGGCCCGGGCACCGGCACCTTCCTGCTGCTGGCCTACCTGACCCTGCTGGGGGACAGCGCGCTGACCGCCAACGGCACGGCCAAACTGGTCAACCTGGGCACCAACCTGGGCTCCCTCATCAGCCTCATCATGACCGGCAACGTGCTCTATGCCCTCGCCCTGCCCGCCGCCGCCTTCGGCATCGCGGGCAACTATCTGGGGGCCAGCCTGGCCATCAAAAGGGGCGCGCCCTTCATCCGCGTCCTGCTGCTGGTGGTACTCGGCCTGCTGATGGCCAAGCTGCTGGCGGACGCGCTGCCGGCGCTGCTGAAGTAGAAGAGGGCGGGGGATTCCCCATCCCCTGCCCCCTGGCAAGGAACTTCGTCCCTTGATCCTCTTTGATTTGATGACTTACAGCGGTTTTCGCTTCCCAGGCGCTGAAAGGCTTTTGCCGGAGATTTACAGGTATTTCACCATCGAGATTTCCCGTAGCATCGTCCCGTCCTTGAGCCGGATGGCGTTGGGCTTCTCGCCGGTCTTCACAAAGCCTGCCTTTTCATACAGCCGCCGGGCGCGCTCGTTGCCCTCGACGTAGTCCAGTTCCAGCTGGGTGACGCCCTTCGCCCGCGCGATGGCGGCCAGCTCCCCCATCATGACGGTCCCGATGCCCAGGTTCCAGTATTTTTTGACGAGGGCAATGGCGACCGCCGCGCGATGCCGCCACTTGATGCGTTTGTTCAGGCTGATCTGGCAGTTGCCGGCGATTTCGCCGTCCACCTCGCACACCATCATCAAATTGTAAGGGGATTCGTTGATGCTTTCCAGGAACCGCGCCTCCTGCTCGTCCGTCTCGTCGCATTCCTCCGGGTAGCGCAGGATGAAATCCGTTTCCTCCGCGCAGGTCCGCAGGTAGGCCATCATCCCGGCGGCATCCGCCGCCCCCGGGCTGCGGAGGACGGCCGCCCGGCCGTCCCTGAGCGGAATGTGTTTTGTCTGGTAGATCATTGCCCATACCTTATGACCGGGGTTGCTTTCGGGGGGAGAATGAAGCCGCTGTATCCCTTTGGGTCAAGGGATGAAATCCCTTGCCGAGGGGTTCAAGGGGAAGGAATCCCCCTGCGCTTCCTTTTGCCCCTACTCCTCCC
>JAPXQZ010000104.1:0-6435 GCA_033813835.1 Clostridia bacterium
GTGCCGTGATGCTGCGCACGCCGGAGGCGTCGAAGACCACGATTTCCCCGGGCAGCACGTCGCGCACGAAGGTCGCGCCGGTCACGTCCAGCGCGCAGGATTCCGAGGCGACGACGTATCCCCCTTGGGGCAGGCGCCCGTAGCACAGGGGGCGGAAGCCCCGCGGCCCGCGCGCCGCGATCAGCTTCCGGGGCGTCATCAGGACCAGGGTGTAGCTGCCCTCCAGGTAATCCATGGCGCGCAGGAGCGCTTCTTCCGTCGATTCGGTGCCCAGCCGTTCCCGAGTGACGACGCAGGAAATGACCTCGGCGTCGCCGGTCGTGTGGAAAAGATGGCCGCTGCTTTCAAAGGCGTCCCGCAGGCTGGCGTAGTTGGTCAGGGCGCCGTTGTTGGCCAGCGCCAACCGCCCTTTGCGGTGGTTGATGACGATCGGCTGCATGTTGGCCCGGCCGCGGCTCTCGTCGGTGCCGTAGCGCACGTGCCCGACCGCCATTTGGCCCTGCCCCAGCTCCGCCAGGATGCGCTGGCTCATGACCTCGCTGACCAGCCCGGCGTCCTGGTGGACCCGGAACAGGCCGTCCTCGTTGACCGCGATGCCGCAGCTTTCCTGCCCGCGGTGCTGCAGGGCGCACAGCCCCAGATAGCAGTCCGCCGCCACCTGCCCCGGGCGGTTCCTGTAGACGCCCAGCACGCCGCACTCCTCCCTGATTTCAGGCATGGCCCGCCTCCCGGCGGAGGACGCGCCGGGTGAGCGCGAGCGCCTCCACCGGGTGCCCCTTGTCCAGAACGCGCATGTTGCCTGCCGCGATCTCGTCGATGAGCAGCAGTTCCCCGTTCGCCAGGCCGAACTCATACTTGATGTCGACCAACTGAAGGCCGGCCTTCTCCAGTTCTTCCGCGACGATGCCGGTGATGGAACGGGTGAGCGATGTCAGCTCCAGGTAGCGCGCACGGTCCATGATGCCGAGGATCTCGAGCGCCTCCTGGGTGATCAGGGGATCGCCGCGGGCGTCGTCCTTCAGGGTCATCTCCACGTAATCCGGCAGCGGCGCGCCCGACTCCGCGTAGGCGCCATAGCGGCGGACAAAGCTGCCCGCGGCGCGCCGGCGGCAGATAACCTCCACGCCCTTGCCGAAGGGCACCGCGGCCAGGGCTTCCATGGTGTTTTCCTCCAGGTTCGCGGAGATGAAATGGGTTTTCAGCCCCGCGGCTTTCAAAAGGCCGAAGAAATGCGCGGACATCGCGAGATTCTCCCGCCCGATGCCTTCGATGGAGAGCCCGACCGTGTTGGCGCCCGGGTCGAACACGCCGTCCGTCCCGGTGACGTCGTCCTTGAAACGCAGCAGCACCCTGCCGCCGTCCAGACGATATACGTCCTTTGTTTTCCCCCGGTAGACCAGTTCCCGCCCGTCCATCAAGACCATATCGGCATTCTCCTTTTCAGCCCGGGAGCTTCCCGCGCAGTTCCGCGTCCTGTTGTTTAACCTTCCCGGCCAGTCCGGCGCGCATTTCGCTCAGCTTCCGGCGCAGGGCCGTATCCTCGATCGCCAGCATCTGCGCGCAGAGGAGGGCCGCGTTGCGCCCCGCGTTCACGGCCACCGTCGCCACCGGAACCCCGGGCGGCATCTGCGCCGTGGAGAGCAGGGCGTCCAGCCCGCCCAGGCCGCCCGAGGCGACCGGGACCCCGACGACCGGAAGCACGGTCAGCGCGGCGACCGCGCCCGCGAGGTGAGCGGCCATCCCGGCGATGCAGATGAAGGCGCCGACGCCGGCGCTTTCCGCGTCGTGGACAAGTTCCCGCAGCGCGTCCGGCGTACGGTGGGCGGAACAGACCCGGGCGGCATAAGGTATCCCCAGTTCCTGCAGCGCCCGGGTTGCGTCCCGGCAAACCGGCTCGTCGCTCATGCTCCCCATGACAATCACCACCGACTTCATCCAAACCCTCCAAACCCCGCATCCGCGCCGGAAGCCAACACCCCCAGACGCACAGCCCGCCAAAAACAGAAAAGGCAACTCCATCAGGTTTCACGCCGTGGGTTGACTCTTTGCGGCCTTATCATAAGCCGCCCGCCGAGCTCCTGTCAAGAAGAAAATCGAATAAATTTCATTTTTATTGCATAATCGTTCGTGTTTTTATCTTCGATTCGGCTGATGGACAAGCAATGCTGATTGAAAACATTCATGCATCCATAGCGGCGAGAGGTTTTGTGTCAATTCAGGAAGGAGAACCGAAAGCGCAGTCCAAGCTGCATCGAGGTTCGACGACGCAGGAGTAGCGCAAAAGATCCGGTACAGCGATGCATGAGTGTTTGGCAGCAGTCTGACCCGGCCGCCCGGACCTGCCGGTCAAATAGAAGGAACCCGGCCGCCTGCATTTGGTCGGACCGGGCTCCCTCCGGGCGCGCGCGCCGCGTTTTATGAACCAAGGCGCGCAATCAAAGGCGCTATTCCACCGCTTCCGGCGATTCCGAGGCGTCCCGCGTCTCAATCGCGGATTCGTCCAGGGCGAGCTTTCCTTCCAGATAGGCCACGACGGCGGCGTCCGCGTCCCCGGACGCCCCGGCGATGACCTCCATGCCGCGCTTTCTCATGATATTGAAGGCGATCCGGCCGATAACGCCCCCGATGACGACGACGCCGCCAAGGTTGGCGACGTACCTGGGCGGGTTGAACCGCCGCGTGTGGCCCGGATTTTCGATGCGTTCCTCCCCGACGATCCGCCCGCCTGCCACGTCAAAGATGATGAAGTGCTGCGATTTGCCGAAATACGCAGAGACCGTTCTTTCGTCGGCACCGACCACGATTTTCACGGGATTCCCTGCCCCTTTCATCGTCGTCCGGGGGAGGCGGCACGCGATGTGTACCCGCTGTCGTTTCTCGAACGGACTGCCGCGAAACCGGGGCTACGCCCGGTTGTTGATGCGCACGTCCATCAGGCGCGCGCCGGTGTCGGAGGACAGCGTCAGCACCGCCGGCCCGCTGACGAACGCCTGGTCTTCGGTCAGGACGGCCGTTTCGCCGTTGCGGGTCAGGGTTACGGTGCCCTTGATGACGGTCAAGATGACGTTGCTGTCCATCACCCTGTCCTGGACTTTGCTGCCGGGCTCCAGGATGATGATGCGCGCGATGAACTGGTCTCCCTCATAGAAAGCCGCGCAGTTGCCCTCTGCGTCGATGTTCAGCTCCAGTTTGTTCAGATCGAAGATATTTTTAGGGCTTCCTCCTTCTTTCTTTTCGTGCTGTCTTTGGGCCTGCTTTGCGCTTCTGCGGGGTCGGCACCGCGGCACGCACCCGCGGCGGGCGCCTCGTAGCGGGAAATCAGGCGCTTAATCTGCTCCATGCGGGTTTTCATCAGCCCGACGCGCTCCCGCAGAACCCCGGCGCTCTTCTCCAGAATCCGGTAATTCCTCCGGTTCGGCCCGGCGCCGCCCCTTTCCCATTCCGACCGGACGCAGCCTTCCCGTTCCAGGCCGCGCAGGGTGCGGTACAGGGTGCTGATGTTGAGCGCGCGCCCGGTGAAGCCGAGCTGGCCCAGCCGCTCCATCAGCAGGTCGCCGTGCCCTGTGCCCTCGCTCAACAACTGCAGCAGACACGCCTCCAGGAACCGGCCCGGCGTCCTTTTCCGCGGCGCCGTATGCGCCGCCGCGCCTCTTTGCACCCCCTCGCTCCTCCCCACTATGTGCATTGTGCATATAGCCGGCAGCGCAAATATCTCCCTTTCGCGCCTCCTGTCAGCAGCTTTTCAAGCCCCTGCGTTTCCCACCCCGGGGACGGCGGCCGGATTCGTTTGCCAGCCGCGCCCGCAAACGGTACAATGACGGCATTATCCA
Organism: Clostridia bacterium; assembly: GCA_033813835.1. Lineage (GTDB taxonomy): Bacteria > Bacillota > Clostridia > Christensenellales > Aristaeellaceae > UBA6115. The sequence goes on from JAPXQZ010000104.1 coordinate 3,831, forward strand.
GGCGCGTCCGACGGGTTTGGGCACAATGCAGGCGCCGGCGGCACATCGTTGCAGGCCGGAGGCCCGTCCACGCCCCGGCCAGGACGGGAGGATCAAGATGAACGGCGCATATCCGGAACTACTGAAGTACTGCGAAGGGGTGCGCGCCATCAACACGCACTGCCACCACCTGCCGGACAGCTTTCAGCGCGGCCAGACGCTGGACATACTGCTTGAGAACAGCTACGCGGCCTGGAGCGGGCTGACGCCCAGGAACACGGACGCATCCCGGGACGCTTACTGCCGGCAGCTGGGCGCGACGGCCAGCTTTCACTGGCTGGAAAAGGGCTTGCAGAAGCTGTGCGGGATGGACGCCCCGCTGGGCGCCGCCCATTGGGGCGCCTATGACGGCAGAGTCCGTGCGCTGACGGCGGATCCGGGATTTCACCTGCGGGTCCTGCGGGAGGCGTGCGGGTACGACCGGATTATCCTGGACTCCCTGGCGCCCTGCGGGCGGCAGGAAACGGACGAAACGCTGTTCGTACCCACTTACCGCGTGAATATGTTCCTGTTCGGATACAGCCTGGACGCGAAGGATCACAACGGCCGCCATCCCCTGCCCTGCTGCGGATGGGACAGGATGCCCGCGAGCTACCCGGAATACCTGGCGGCCGTGCGGGATGAGATCCGCAAAGCGAAGGAAGGGGGCGCCGTCGCGCTGAAAAGCGCGCTGGCCTACGACCGCTCCCTGCGCTTCACGCCGGTATCCCTGGACGAGGCGGCCAGGGGGTACCAGAACCCGGGCGCGACCCCGGAGGACGTCGCCCGGTTCCAGGACGGGGTATTCCGGGAAATCTGCGCGGCCGCCGGGGAAGCCGGCCTGCCGCTGCAGGTGCATACCGGCCTGGGGCTCATAAAGGACAGCAACGCCATGCAGCTGCGCGACCTGATCGCCGGGTTCCCGGATACCCGGTTCGTGCTGTTCCACGGCTCCTTCCCCTGGACGCAGGATGTGGTGGCGCTGGCGCGCACCTTCCGGAACGTGTACGCCGACCTGTGCTGGCTGCCCCTGCTCTCCGGCGCCGCCTGTGAAACGCTGCTGCGGGAACTGCTCGAATCCGTTTCTCCCCTGCGCATCGCCTGGGGCTGCGACACCTGGCACAGCTTCGAAAGCCTGGGCGCCCGCATGGCTATCAACCACGCGCTGGCCAGAACGCTCTCCGGGATGATGGCCGAGGGGAGAATCGGCGCTGCGCAGGCGGAGTACGTCATTGAATGCGTGCTGCGGAGGGGAGCGAAGCGCTGTTACGGGCTCGCCTGATGATCGCCCGTCCGCGCTCATGCCTGATGGCTGATGCGACAGTCCGCGGAGAAGACCACGGCCAGACCGGACGCGGATTGCCTGCCCTACCCTTGTTCAGGCTTGCCCCGCCGGTTTGTCCGCTTCCTTCGGGTTGCCGCCGGATCCGCCGCCCAGCACGGAGGCGGTGAAGCCTTGGTAATTCCGGGCTTTTTCACGGCCTTCCTCCGAAAGGACGGAGACCTTGGCCAGGCAGCCCTGCGGGACGCCGAAGGGGCAGACCTTATCGTGGAATGCGTCCGGGTGCCAGAAAAGGGCCATGACGGAAGCGACGACCATCCAGACCACCATCATCGGGAAGTCCTTCCCGACCACCTTGCGGCTGATGAAGAAGACGGCGACGGTCAGCGCCAGGGAAGCCCAGGCGAATCTGCCGCCGGAGAGCCACTGGGGCGCCGGGCGGTTTTTCAGGCCCAGTTTGCCCTTGCGCTTAGAAATCCACAGCATAAGCGTGTTCATCGGGCAGGCCAGCAGGCAGTAGAACCGTTTGCCGTACAGCAGTGGGAAAACCAGGCTGACCAGGTAGGTGGCGAGCCAGAGCAGCAGGAAGCCCTTCCTGAGCAGGAAGATAAACAGGGCGAGGAACAGCACCCTGATCCAGGGAGCGGCTTTTTTCATGGGAAACCCCTCCTTGCGGAATAATGCGTTGACTGTACTGGATACGCACGGGAAAAAGTGTTACCATTGGCACACTTGGAGGTGGTTTATGCGCCATGAGCCTTCTCCCCTGCCGACTGTCCCGATTTTGTCCGCCCTGCCTGCGGGTGCGCTGGAGCGCCTGCGGGCGGAAGGGAAGCTGAGCCAAAAAACCTACCACAAGGGGCAGCTGGTGCACGCGGAGGGAGAGCGCTGCCTTGCGATGGAGGTGATCCTGTCCGGGCAGCTGGCGGTGGAGCGCATTGGGGAAGACGGGAGCCTGATGACCATTTCCGCCTTCCAGGCCGGGGACTGCGTCGGGGGAAACCTGCTGTTCTCCAGCGATCCAACCTACCGCATGGCGGTCACGGCGACGCGGCCGACCCAGCTGGTCGCCATCGGCAAGCAGACGCTGCTGGCGCTGTTCCGGGAAAGCGAGGATTTCTTGCTGGCCACCCTGCGCGACGTGGCCGACAACGCCGTGCTGCTGGAAGGCAAGCTCAAGTATTACGCCAACTTGCCCGCCCGCCAGCGCATCCTGAACTTTCTGGAAAGCGAGCATCGGCGGCAGGGCACGGACCGCGTCCTGCTGCCTGTCAGCAAGAAAGCGCTGGCGGCGCAACTGGGACT
>JAPXQZ010000105.1:0-6330 GCA_033813835.1 Clostridia bacterium
CTGCGCGCGTCCCTTATTGGGCTGGCTGCCAACGTCATGCTGGCAGCCACCAAGATTATGGCCGGGCTTTTATCCGGCGCCGTCTCCATCCTGGCCGACGGCGTGAACAACCTGTCGGACGCAGGCTCCGTCATCGTATCGATGCTCAGCCTGCGCATGGCGCGCAAGCCGCAGGACGCGGACCATCCTTTCGGACACGCGCGGATAGAGTATATCGGTGCGCTCGCTATCGGCGTCATCATCCTCTATATTGGCATCGACCTGATGAAGCGGAGCGTCATCGCAATCCGCGCACCGGAGATGCCGGCCTTTTCCTGGCTGCTGGCCGGGGTAACGGCGCTGGGCATCCCGGTGAAATCGTTGATGTACCGACTGTACCGGAAAACGGCGGTGAAGCATGATTTCCCGCCCTTGATGGCTACCGCCCAGGACAGCCTCAACGATGTGATTATTAACAGCGCGGTGCTGGCGGGCCTGCTGGTTTCCCACTTCCTGGGCGTCATCCTGGATGGATGGCTGGGCGTTCTCGTGTCCGGATTCGTTCTGTTCAGCGGTATCCGGATGATCAAGGGTACGGTCAACGACCTGATCGGCGGAAAGCCGGACCGTGAATTAGGAAGCCGGGTGCTGGAAATCCTGAAGGGGTACCCTGAGATTCTGGGGCTCCATGACTTTGTGCTGCACAACTACGGTCCCGGCCGTTCCATGGCGTCTGTTCACGCCGAGGTCAGCGCGGATACACCTATTCTGGAGATTCATGAGGTCATCGACCTGGCGGAGCAGGAGGTTCTCAGCAAGCTCGACCTGCCCCTCCTCATCCACATGGATCCTGTCGTGCCCGATGATGCGCCGGGGCAGGGAAGGAAGGCGCGTATTGCGAAGTTCCTTTCGGAGATGAACCCGCCCCTGACCCTGCACGATTTTCGCATGGTGCCCGGCAAACGCGTCATCAAACTGATTTTTGACGTCGTGGTGCCGGTCGATTTTACGGGAGAAGAGGCGCTTATAAAAAAGGTGGAAGCCTTCGCTAAAACCCTGGATCCGCGGCACCAGTGCGTCATTCGCATCGACCGGGATTATTTCCCGGACGAAGGGCAGGAGGACGGGGAATGAGCGGGCAGGGAAGGCTGGCGTCGCTCGTTATCTTTCTGGCAGTTTTTTTGGCTGTGTTTGGTCAAACGGGTTGGGCGGAAGAGGTGCTCAACGACCGGGAGCTGACAGACCTGCTGTATGCGCTCAACCGGGAAGAAGCAGATGGTTCCGGCTTCCTGGTGCTTCCGGAAGACTATAAGGAGCCCTTCACCGGTACGGACGGCGTGTACAGCCTGCTGCTAGTGGGCGTGGATGCCGACCGCGCGGGTGTGACCGGGCGTAGCGACACGATGGTTCTGGCGGTGCTGAGCACCCGGACGGGCAGCGTCAGCCTAGTTTCCTTCCTGCGGGATTTGTACGTTGAAATTCCCGGGAGAGGCCATAACCGGCTCAACGCGGCCTATGTCTATGGAGGTCCTGAGCTGCTCATCAAAACGCTTCAGCGGAATTTTGATGTACAGGCGGACGGCTACCTCGCCGTGGATTTCAGCCTGATGGCCAATCTGGTGGACGCGATCGGCGGCATCCCGATGACTGTCCTGGAGAATGAGGTTTCCCCCTTGAACGGCATCCTGGGTTATTACAACTACCAGAACGGAATCCCTGAGGACCAGGGGAAATTGGAGCGCGGGGGGACAGTAACGCTCAGCGGGCCGCAGGCGATGGCCTATGCCCGCATCCGGAAGATTGACGATGATTTTTCACGGGTGCAGCGGCAGCAAAGGACGCTGGAGGCTATTTTCCGGAAAATGCTGGCGCTCTCGCCGGAAGAGTTGCTCAACGTCGCGGCGGAATTCGCTTCGCGCGTCAAGACGGACCTGACGCTGGCGGACGTGCTGGAACTGTCCGGAGGGGCGCTGAGAATGAGCCGGTACGACGTCCGTACCCTAACCGTGCCGGTCAAAGGATCCTGGCGCGGGGCGACGAAAAACAAGGCGTCCATCCTGCTGGCAAGCTTCCAGAAAAATATCAAAGCAATCGAAGGATTCCTGGAACCGGTCTTCAACCCTGCCCGCTGAGCCGCCCGCAATCGGTTGATTTGGTCCGGAAGACCATGTACAATGAGTGAACATCAAATAAACAGGGGGGATGAGTATGTACCGACCAGTCATTGACCAGGCCGCGGACAAAATGGAAAAGACCAAGGACGTTTTCCGGCGCGAACTGGTATCCCTGCGTGCCGGGCGCGCCAACCCCAAGCTGCTCGACCGCGTGATGGTGGATTATTACGGTGTTCAAACGCCGTTGAACCAGATGGCCAATATCATGTCGCCCGAGCCGCGGATGCTAACCATCTCGCTGTGGGATCCCAAGGCCATTCCGCTGGTTGAGAAGGCCATCCTGAAGAGCGATCTGGGCCTCAACCCCGCCAACGACGGCAAAATTATCCGTCTGGTCATCCCGGAGCTCAACGAGGAGCGTCGCAGGGATTTGACCAAACTGGTCTGGAAGGGCGCGGAGGAATCCAAGGTCGCCATCCGTTCCATCCGCCGGGACGCGATGGAGCACTTCAAGAAAATGAAAAAGGACAGCGAAATCACCGAGGACGACCAGCGCAAGGCCGAAGACGAACTGCAGAAAGTCACCGACGCCGCGATCAAGGACATCGACGAGCTGGCGCGCGAAAAGGAAAAGGAGATCATGGCCGTTTGATGAACGATTCGCTCGCAGGTCTTACCTTGCACGAGGCGCTGGCGCTGATCGCCGATTCCGGGCAGGAACCTCCGGTAGTGGAGATATCGCTGGCGCCAACTGCAACCGCCGGCACGCAGGGGCGGGACGCGCGGGTGGTTCTTGCGGATGGCAAACGCCTGTTGGTCTCCTACTTCAAGACAGGGGCGCCGGAAGGCTGAGGGGGGCTGGGATTGCTACCACGGCATGTGGCCGTCATCATGGACGGGAACGGGCGATGGGCAAGAAAGCGGGCGATGGGCGTTGCGCTGGGGCACCGAAAGGGCGTGGAGGCGTTGCGGGAAATCGTCCGCTTCTGCAGCGACGAGGGGATTGAGGTGCTGAGCCTGTACGCGTTCTCCACTGAAAACTGGTCCAGGCCGCAAGCGGAAGTCAGCGCGTTGATGCGGATGGTGGAGGATTTTTTTGTTTCTGAAATCGACGAGCTGGACGAAAAACAGGTGAGAATCCGGGTGCTGGGAGAACTGGAGGCCTTGCCGGACGGCGCGCGCAAGGCGGCTTCCGACGCGATTGAACGGACCAGGGGAAACGCCGGGCTCCAGCTGAACATCGCGCTGAATTACGGCGCGCGGGACGAAATCCTGCGGGCCGCGAGGCTGATGGCGCAGGAAGCGGCGGCTGGCTTCCTCAACGCACGGGAAGCAGCCCGCGAGGATTTCGAGCGGCATCTGTACACGTCCTTACAGCCCGACGTCGACCTGCTCATCCGGCCAGGCGGGGAGCGGCGGCTGAGCAATTTCCTTTTGTACCAGTGCGCGTACGCGGAACTGGTATTCATGGAAAAACTATGGCCGGATTTCACGGCGGATGACTTCAGGGAAGCGTTGAAGGCGTTTGAAAGCCGGGAACGCCGGTTTGGGGGGCGGGAGGCATGACGTCCAGGATTATCACCGGCGCGGCGCTGCTGCTGTTGTTGCTCTTCGCGCTGTATTTCGGCGGCTGGGTCTTTGCCATCCTCTGGATCGCCTGCGTCTGCATCGCGCTGTACGAGGCTTTCCACGCGCTGTCCGCCGCCGGGCACCGGCCGGTCGCCTGGCCGACCTGGGCGGCACTGCTTATCGCAATCCCAGGGTTCCTGCTGCTGACGGAGATTGGCAGCCTGCTGCTGATGGTCGTGCTGGTCACCATCACGCTGTTCTTGGTGTCCGCCCTGATCATGTTCCGGGACCAGCCAAAGCTGGAAGACCTGACCATGTCGGTGCTGCCGCTGTTCATCGTCGCGCTGCCGGGCATGAGCCTGCTGGGGATGACCCGGATCGCCTCGATTGAAGCGCAGCGCGTGTACCTGGCGCTTGCCTTCTTTATTCCGGTAACCGGGGATTCCGCGGCCTTTTTTATCGGTTCCCGCTACGGGAATATCAAGCTCTGCCCAGCGGTCAGCCCGAACAAGACGGTGGAGGGCGCGGTAGCCGGCCTGGCGGGCAGCATCCTTGCTGTCAGCGTCATTTACCTGGCGGCCAAGGCTTTCGGAGCGCACTTGCCCGTCTTTTTCCACTTCCTGCTGCTGGGCTTGCTCGGCGGCGCAGCCGGACAGATCGGCGACCTGCTGGCTTCTCTGGTTAAACGGCACTGCGGCATCAAGGATTTCGGCAATATCTTTCCCGGCCACGGCGGGATGATGGACCGGCTGGACAGCGTGCTGTTCGCGGGGACGCTGGTCTACCTGTACCAGGCGATGCCTTTCCTGTGATGAGCGTCATCCGGAGCATCTCAATACTCGGCTCGACAGGCTCCATCGGCGCCCAGGCGCTGCAGGTCGTGGACGCCTGCCCGGGGCGATTTCGCGTAACTGCGCTGACCGCGCATGGAAACCATAGCCTTTTATTTGAACAGGTGCGAAAATACCGCCCGCTCGCCGCTGGCCTCACCGCCAAAGTAGTCCCTGTGCCCAAAGATTTGCGGTTCTGCGACTGGTTTTTTGGAGAGAAGGCCCTCCGCATGGCAGCCGACGTCCCCTGCGACGACGTGCTGGTCAGCGTGGTTGGGATGGTAGGGCTCCAGGCCGTCCTCCTGGCGCTGAAGGCGGGAAAGCGCGTGCTGCTGGCCAACAAGGAAGCCCTGGTGGCGGGCGGCCAGGCGGTGATGGATTTGTGTCTGGACACCCCTGGGTCGCCATCCTTGCTGCCGGTCGACAGCGAACACTCCGCTATCTTCCAGTGCCTGCAGGCAGCCGGGGAAAATCCCTTCGAGCGCATCATCCTCACCGCCTCCGGCGGCCCTTTTAGGACATGGAGCGCAGATAGGATCCGTGCCGCGACGCTGGAGGACGCGCTAAACCACCCGACCTGGCGCATGGGGCGGAAGATTACCGTGGACTCCGCCACGATGTTCAACAAGGCGCTGGAAATGATGGAAGCCAAATGGCTTTTCCGGGCGATGCCCGGGCAGATTGAGGTCGTCGTCCACCCGGAGAGCGTCGTCCATTCACTGGTCGCCTTCCGGGATGGCGCGGTCCTGGCGCAACTGGGGCTTCCAGACATGCGCGCCCCGATTTCCTACGCCATGGGATTCCCAGAGCGCCTGCCCTTCGGGGGCGGCGACCTTCGGCTCCACGAGCTGGGTACACTCCATTTTGAGGCGGCGGATCCCGCGCGGTTCCCCGCGCTACGGCTGGCCAGGGAAGCGATGGAGGCCGGCGGCACAGCGGGGTGCGCGCTCAACGCAGCCAACGAATGCGCGGTCGGCGCCTTCCTGGACGGACAGATTGCTTTCCGCAGCATCACGCCGGTGGTAGAGGAAACCTTGCAGCGGGTAGGGGTACACCCGGCCTGCGGCCTGGAGCAGGTGCTGGCGGCGGACAAAGAGGCGCGAAAGGTCGCGCAAGGCCTGATTTCATCGGTCTATTCGGAGGAACCATGACGATCTTGTATATTCTGGCGGCCGTGCTGCTTTTCGGAATTCTGATTACGGTGCACGAGGCCGGGCACTTCTTCGCAGCCAGAGCCCTGGGCATCCCGGTCCGGGAATTCGCGATCGGCTTCGGACCAAAACTGTATAAATGGAAGCGCAGGAAACACGAGACGGAGTTCTTCCTGCGCGCGATTCCATTGGGCGGATACTGCGCGTTTTACGGAGAGGATGACACGACCGGCGCCTTCAGGGACGATCCCCGCTCCTTTTCAAAGTACCCGGTTTGGAAACGGCTGCTGACCATTCTGACGGGTCCGGTGATGAACCTGGTGCTGGCGTTCCTGGTCGCGGTCATTTTATACACGCTCAGCGGCGTACCGGTTGGCGCCGGGCCTTTTTCCACGACGGTTCAGTCCGTCACGGAAGGCGGCGCGGCGCAGGCGGCGGGCATGCTGCCCGGGGACGTCATCCTGCAGGTGGATGGGCAGCCCGTAACGGACAACCTGTCGGAAGCCATCGACCGGCAGCCGGGCGGAATTACCCGGCGCTTTCAGGTGCAGCGCGTGGTGGACGGACAGCCGGTCGCGCTGGAACTGGACGTTACCCCTGAGTACAACGCAGATGAAGGGCGCAGCTTGATCGGCATTCTCATGACCGTGAGCCAGCCGGTCACCCTGGTGAAAGGCAGCCCGGGGG
>JAPXQZ010000106.1:0-6292 GCA_033813835.1 Clostridia bacterium
CCGCGCATGCGGGGTGATTCGCCTGCCGTCGTCCGGCGGCGGGTACTGCCGAATGGGCACGGACGCCGTGGTCGCCCGCGCCGCGCCGCATTTCTGGGAAGAGCCCTGTATTTCAAGCACCAGGGGCACCGGCGCGGTGTTTTTCTCCGGCTGCACGCTGCGCTGCGCCTACTGCCAGAACGCCGATATCAGCCAGAAAGGCTTCGGCCGGCGGCTGGGCAGGAAGGAATTGGCGGACGTGTTCCGCCGCCTGGTCGAGGAGGAGGGCGTCGAAACCCTCTCCCTGATTACACCCACGCACTTCCTGCCCGCTGTCCTGGATGCCCTCGCCCTGTACCGGCCGCCCGTGCCGGTGGTGTACAACTGCGGGGGATACGAGCGCGTCGAAACCGTCCGCGCCCTGGACGGCGCCGTCGACGTATGGCTGCCGGACCTGAAGTACCATTCACCGCGGCTCTCCACCCTGCTCTCCGGCGCCGGGGATTACTTTATGCAGGCCGGCGCCGCCATCCGGGAGATGTGCCGCCTGTCCGGGCCGCCCGTCTACAACGGGCGGGGCGTGATGGTGAGGGGCACCCTGGTGCGCCACCTTGTGCTGCCCGGCTGCACGGGCGACAGCGCCAGACTGCTGGAATGGGTAAAGGAAAGCCTGCCGGACGGCACGCCGGTCAGCCTGATGGCCCAGTACACCCCCCAGCCCGGCTGCCGGGTTCCGGGGATGGATCGGCGGATCACAGCCGCGGAGTATTTGCGGGTGTCCGGCCTGATGCGGGAGTTGGGGCTTCCAGGCTACATGCAGGCGCCGGAAGCCGCCGACGCGGCCTTTACCCCGGCCTTCGACCTGACCGGGGTTGCCGGGAAGGACCCGGAAAAAACAGAATAAGCATCCGGGCGGACAGACCGTCCGCGCTTCGTCCCGCGCCTGAAAAATAAAAAAGACAGCCTGTCCTGTGTTCCGCCGCGTTTGATTGACACCCCGGCGGGACATCTATATAATGCGGCCTGCGGTACAGGCGACCACAATATATAGTGAACCATGAAGGGAACCCGACATGCAGACAGGTTTGACCCTCCCCCCGGACATCATCAAGCGCAGCGGCCAGAGGGAGCGCTATGACCGGCAGAAGATCACCTCCGCCCTGGACAAGGCCTTCCGCGCCACCGGCACGGAAGCCGGAACCGACCGGCTGGAGGCGCTGACCCTGCGGGTCGAGGCGCTGATTCACGAAGCCTTGGAAGGCGGGGCGCCCTTCACCGTGGAAAAGGTGCAGGATATGGCCGAGCAGGCGCTCATGGAGGCCGACTGCTACCCCCAGGCCAAGGCCTACATCCTCTACCGCGACGTGCGGCGCAAGAAGCGGGAGGAGCGGGAGGGGCTGCTGGCCCATTTCCCAGACTATCCCCCGCTGAAGGAAACCCTGCTTGAAATCGAGCGCGACTTTCCGCAGGACGCGTACGGCCTGGGGGTGCTCACCCGCAAGTTCCTGTCGCTGTACAAGGAGGACCAGCCGCTTTCGGATCGGGCCGCCTCCCTCATCCGCGCGGCGGTGGAGCTGACGGACAAGGAAGCCGCGCGCTGGGAGATGGTCGCCGGGCGGCTGTTTGCCTGCGACTTCCGCTATCGGCTGCAAATGCGCGAGGAGGCGCTGGGCCTGCGCGGCTACGCGGACAAGCTGGCCTACCTGGACGCCCAGGGCCTGCTGGCCCCGCAGATGATGAAAACCTATTCCACGGAAGAACTGGAGGAAGCCGCCTCCTTCATACGGCCGGAGCGGGACAACCTGCTACCCCACTCGGGGCTGGAACTGCTGACGAAGCGCTACGTGATCCACAACCGCCGGCACGAGGCGCTGGAGTCGGTGCAGGAGATGTACCTGTCCATCGCGCTGTTCCTGGCCATCCCGGAAAAAAGGGAGAAGCGCCTGTATTGGGCGAGGCAGTTCTACGACATGCTGAGCCTGCTGCAGGTGACCATGGCCACGCCCACCCTGTCTAACGCCCGCAAGCCCTTCCACCAGCTGAGCAGCTGCTTCATCGACACCGTGCCCGACGACCTGCAGGGCATCTACCACTCCATTTCCAACTTCGCCAGCATCAGCAAGTACGGCGGGGGGATGGGCCTGTATTTCGGCAAGGTGCGCTCCCAGGGCGCGGCCATCCGCGGGTTCGAGGGCGCGGCGGGCGGGGTCGTCCGCTGGATCCGCCTGGCTAACGACACCGCGGTGGCGGTGGACCAGCTGGGCGTCCGCCAGGGCGCCGTCGCCGTGTACCTGGACGTCTGGCACCGCGACCTGCCGGAGTTTCTCCAGCTGCGCACCAACAACGGAGACGAGCGCATGAAGGCGCACGACGTCTTCCCCGCCGTGTGCGTCCCGGACTATTTCTACCGGCAGGTCCAGGAGAACATGGAAGGCGACTGGCACCTGTTCGACCCGCATGAGGTGCTGGCGAAGAAGGGCTGGTCGCTGGAGGACAGCTGGGGTGAAGAGTGGACCAGTAAATACCTGGAGCTCGTGGAGGACGGCGCCGTCAGCCGCCGGGTGCTGCCCCTCAAGGACGTGGTGCGCATGGTCATCAAGTCGGCGGTGGAGACCGGCACGCCCTTCGTCTTCAACCGCGACGCCGTCAACCGCGCCAACCCCAACCCCCACAAGGGCATGATTTACTGCAGCAACCTGTGCACGGAAATCGCGCAGAACATGTCCGCCGTCGCCTTCGTCGACCAGCGTACGGAAAACGTGGGCGGGGACACGGTGGTAGTGACCACCACCAAGCCCGGGGACTACGTGGTGTGCAACCTGGCCAGCATCAACCTGGGCCGGGTGGACGCGCTGGACGTGCCGGAGCTGGAACGGCTGACCGCGTCCGCCGTGCGCGCGCTGGATAACGTGATTGACCTGAACTACTTCCCCGTGCCCTACGCCCGGGTCAACAACCGCCGCTACCGCCCCATCGGCCTGGGCGTGAGCGGCTACCACCACAGCTTGGCCAAACGCGCCGTTGCCTGGGAAAGCGAGGAACACCTGCAGTTCGCCGACACGGCCTTTGAGAACATCAACCGCGCCGCCATCCGCGCCAGCCTTGCGCTGGCCCGGGAAAAAGGCGCCTATGAATATTTCCCGGGAAGCGACTGGCAGACCGGCGCCTACTTCGACAAGCGCGGCTACGACTCCCCGGAGTGGCGGGCGCTGAAGGACGAGGTTTCACGGGACGGGCTGCGCAACGGCTACCTGCTGGCCGTGGCGCCCACCTCCAGCATCTCCATCATCGCCGGCACGACGGCGGGCATCGACCCGATCATGAACCGCTTCTACTACGACGAAAAGAAGAGCGGGCTCATCCCCCGCGCGGCGCCGGACCTGGACATGAAGACCTTCTGGTTCTACAAGTCCGCCCACACCATCGACCAGCGCTGGTCCATCCGCGCCTGCGGCATCCGGCAGCGGCACATCGACCAGGCGCAGAGCATGAACCTGTACACCACCAACGACTACTCCTTCCGCCAGATCCTGGACCTGTACCTGCTGGCCTGGCGGGAAGGCGTCAAGACCGTCTACTACATCCGTTCCAAGTCCCTGGAAGTGGAGGAGTGCGAGAGCTGCTCCACCTGAGAAAACACAACCGAAGCCCCGCCGCCGCGGGCGAAGCAATAGGAGGCGCACATGCCGAAACTGGAAAAGAAACCGCTGTTCAATCCCCAGGGAGACACCGACCTGCGTTCGCGCCGCATCATCGGCGGCAACCCCACCAATCTCAACGACTTCAACAACATGAAGTACCAGTGGGTCAGCCCCTGGTACCGCCAGGCGATGAACAACTTCTGGATTCCCGAAGAAATCAACATGGCGGCCGACAAGAAGCAATATCCGAACCTGCCGCCGGCGGAGCGGCGGGCCTATGACAAAATCCTGTCTTTCCTGATTTTCCTGGACAGCATCCAGACCGCCAACCTGCCCAGCATCGGCCAGTACGTGACCGCCAACGAGGTCAACCTGTGCCTGTGCATCCAGACCTACCAGGAAGCGGTGCACTCCCAGAGCTACTCCTACATGCTCGATTCCATCTGCGAGCCGCAGGAGCGCGACAGCATCCTCTTCCAGTGGAAGGACGACGCCCACCTGCTGCGCCGCAACACCTTCATCGGGGACATCTACAACTCCCTCCAGCAGGCGCCGACCCTGCAAAACTTCCTGCGGGTGGTGATGGGCAACTACATCCTGGAGGGCGTCTACTTCTACTCTGGCTTTATGTTTTTCTACAACCTCGCCCGCAACGGGCTGATGCCCGGCTCTGCCCAGCAAATCCGCTACATCAACCGCGACGAGGCCACCCACCTGTGGCTTTTCCGCAACATCCTGCAGGAACTGCAGGCTGAGGAGCCGGCGCTGTTCACGGCGGAACTGAAGGAAGCCTTCCGGGGAATGCTGAAGGAAGGCTGCGAGCAGGAAATCGCCTGGGCGGAGTACGCGATCGGCGAGGACATCCAGGGGCTCAACGGCCAGATGGTGGGCGACTATATCCGCTACCTGGGCAACCTCCGGGCCCAGAACATCGGCCTGGAACCCCTGTACGAAGGTTTTGAGAAGGAGCCGGATTCGATGAAGTGGGTCAGCCAGTACAGCAACGCCAACCTCATCAAGACCGACTTCTTCGAGGCCCGCAGCACGGCCTACGCAAAGTCCTCCGCGCTGGTGGACGATCTATAGGAAAAAGGGTCCGGGACAGCATTCCCGGCCCCCGAAAATCATGGGGGAGGAAGACGGTGAGGATTGACTTTCCAACGCTGGAGGAGCGCCTGGTGGAGGGCATGCGCGGCGGGCAGGGCAGCGCGCGGATGAAACAGTTCGCCGACCCGGACAACCGCGTATTGTGGATCGCCCTGGCGCCCGGCGCGTCCATCGGCGGCCATCGGCACGAGACCAGCAGCGAGACAGTGTACGTGCTCTCCGGCAGGGGGACGGTGACCACGGAAACAGGCGAAGAGCAGGTTGCGCCCGGCGACTGCCATTATTGCCCGAAGGGCGCCTGGCACAGCCTGGCCAACACCGGGGACGGAGACCTGGAAATCTTCGCCGTCATCCCGGAACACGGGCGATAACCCGGCAGGACGCCCTCCTCTGTTGTTGCGGGCTCAAAGTTTTGGGCGTCGTACCACGGCGAAAACAGGCCTTCCGCCCAGTATTCATTCGCTTCGAACGTCACCGCCTCCCCTTCCATCTGCGGGGTCTCCGTCCGCGTAGCTTGCCCGGCCGCCAGCGCCGGCACGGCCAGCGCCATCGCCAGGCACGCGGCGAATACGATCAACAGCCTTTTTTTATCCCTCATTCCCCCTTTTCCGTTTGGATTTGCAGCCATAATACGCCTGAAAAGGGCCACCCCATCCATCGCCCCCCCCGCGGCATGGCCCGACTGGATGTTTTTTTTCGCGCACCGGCCGCCGCCAAGTTGCAAAGCTCCGCCCGTTGGGTTAAAGTGAGGTACGTTGTATATTTCCGGCAGGGCGGCAACCCCTGCGCCTTGGCACGGCACACCAGACGCGATTTCCAGGGGCCGGGGGCGGCCTTTGGGCGAAGGAGGCGGCATGCGGACGGGCTTTGACCATGAGCTGTACACGCGGACCCAGTCGGAAAAAATCCTGGAGCGCGTAAAGCAATTCGGCGGCAAGCTGTACCTGGAGCTGGGCGGCAAGCTGTTTGACGACAACCACGCCGCCCGGGTGTTGCCGGGCTTCCTGCCCGACAGCAAGATCAGCATGCTGCGCTCGCTGCGCGACCAGGCCGAAATCGTCGTCGCCATCAGCGCGGACGACATCGAAAAGAACAAGGTGCGCGGCGACCTGGGCATCACCTACGACCAGGACGTGCTGCGGCTCATCGACGCCTTCCGCGCCGCGGACATGCTGGTGGAATCGGTGGTCATCACCCACTGGAACGCCCAGCACCAGGCCGTCGCCTTCCGCAGGCGGCTGCGCAGCCTGGGGGTCAAGGTCTACCTGCACTACCCCATCCCGGGCTACCCCTCCGACATCTCCCTGGTGGTCAGCGAGAAGGGCTACGGCAAGAACGAGTACGTGGAAACCACCCGCCCGCTGGTGCTGGTGACCGCGCCCGGCCCCGGCAGCGGGAAGATGGCCGTGTGCCTGTCCCAGCTCTACCAGGAACACGCCCGGGGCGTGAAAGCCGGCTACGCGAAGTTCGAGACCTTCCCCATCTGGAACCTGCCGCTGCGCCACCCGGTCAACGTGGCCTACGAGGCCGCGACGGTGGACTTGGGCGACGTGAACATCATCGAC
>JAPXQZ010000107.1:0-6240 GCA_033813835.1 Clostridia bacterium
CTCCTCATCCGCTCGGTCTTGGAAAGCTACGACGCGGAGGCGGTGAAAGCCCAGGCCGAGGCCAGCAAGGCTGCGGCCGAAGCCGAAAGAGGTCTGACCGGCCGGCCGCGCCTGGGTGTGAGCATCACCACGCTGTCCCCCGGCTTCCAGCCGGTGCTGGAGGGCACGCTGCCTCAGGGCGCCTATGTGGAGGAAGTTGAGAAAAGTTCCCCCGCCGAGACGGCAGGGCTCAGGCGCGGCGACATCATCGTCGAGGCCAACGGGGTGACCGTGAGCCAGCAAACCCAGCTGATTGAGCAGCTCCGCGGCCTGAAGGAAGGCGATGAGGTGAAGCTGAAGGTATACCGGGTGGAAGGCCTGCCGCAGGCGCTGGAAAACTTGCAGGCGCTGCAAAACCTGGGCAAGGGCGAGTACCTGGATTTGACCGCCGTACTGCGGGTGCTGGAGCCGTCGGAAACCTGAGCGCAACTGATACAAAACCATAGCCGCCGGGGAACAAGCTCGGCGGCTTTTGTGTGTTTGGTTATATATCGCAGCTGTCAGTCAACCGTTCTATGAAAGCCGTTCCCGCAGCGCTGTCTGTGTCAGGGCAGGGTATGTACGTCGGGGCAGTCTTTCAGGATGACCATCTCGCGACCCGGCAACAAATTCTGGTTCATCTTTGTGATAAAGGCATCAATCTGGTCTTTGGGTGCGTCTTTAGGGAGGCAGATGCGGACTCCGCCGGTTTTTCATTAAACTGGAAGCGGGATTCTCCCAGCACCGAAGCGTCCCCGCCCTCGAAATTCACCTCCTGAAGCGCCGGCATGCCCTGAAATACGCCCTCACCCAGGCTTTGAACGCCTTTAAGCACGTGCACTGCGGTCACTTCTGCACAGCCGCTGAACGCAGCCATGCCGATTTCCCGGGTGCCGAGCACCAGCTCCCCCTTTAAGCCGCTTCCAAAGAAAGCGCCGTCGGGAATCCGATTCAGCGCGCTGCCCAGGGTGGGAAGGGTTCGCAGGGACTTACACAGGTTGAAAGCGTAATCCCCATCTCCAGCAAACCGTTATGGAAAACAACCTATTCCAGCAAACCGCACCCCTCAAAGGCACGGATTCCCAGCCGTTCCACCGGTCCATAGCAATTTACCTGTTTCAGGGCGGCACAGTTTAAGAAGGCAGTATCTCCAATACAGGTCACTGATTCCGGAATGACCACGCGCGTCAGGCTTACCTTGTTTCCCGCGTCATCCAGCGCATCGTGTTCGCTGATATGGGAGAAGCTGGTTTCCCCAACGGCGTGGACCGCCACGCCGCCAATTTTATGCGGGATGACCACGGTCGCGTCCTTCCCGAGGTAGCGCCGAATGGTCCCGGTTTGCGCGTCAAACTCAAAATCCGAACCCGCTGATGGTTCAAGGGAATCCGGCATCCGCGCGAAAGCCAACACCTCTCCATCCTTAGGCAGGGTTAGGTACCAGGGATATCCCTTCGCTTCCTGCGCCGCCTTCCGCTGCGGCTCGGCAGCGTCCGCGCTGATGAAAAGGCGCTCCGGTGGCAGGCCGAGGCTGCCGGACAGCACGGCATCCGCCGGGATGACGACCCTGTCCAGGGACTCACATCCGGAAAATACGTCCTTCCCCAGCGACACGCCGGCGGGCAGACGGATTTCCCGCAGCGCTGCGCAGTCCGCAAATGCCTCGTCCCCAATTTGCTTCACGCTGTCAGAGAGATGGATGCGGACCAGGGCGCTACCCGCGAAGGCGCGCGCGCCGATGGATTCAAACTATTCCGAATGCGGCACATAGAATGACCTGATACCGCTGTTTTCAAACACCGATGCCCCCAGGCCGCGGATATCCAGCGTAGCGGTGCCCGCGGCGTTCCAGTGGCTCCAGAACATCACGACGTCTTTCGCCTTGGTTTCAAATCCGGTGATGAGTCCGGTGGTATCGTCAAACGTCGTTTTCGCCTGCTGGTCGAAGGGAGGCTGATCCGGCGGATTCGCGCGCCAGACCGAGAACTGGCTGTCATGCAGGCCGCCTGCCAGGATTGCGGCATGGAAGGCCGCCGCAGTGGATTTGTTCGCATCAGGGGCGATATCGATATCCTTCAGCGCGTCGCACTCGGCAAAGGCGTCTTCAGCAATCTGGGGCGGCTCAATGCCAGGAAACACCAGATAGTTTATGCGGTCGCAATCCAGGAAGGCCTTCTCGTCAATTCTCTGAATCGCTTCAGGCAAATAGACGGTTTCCAGGGACCAGCAGCGCTGAAAGGCCTCCTTTGGAATGACCTGCAGGCCGGAAGGAAGGCGGAGTTCACGGAACAATGCGCTGGCAAACGCCCGTTCACCCAGGAACGACACCCCCTCCGGCAGGTCAATCAATTCCAGCGGCACACCAGAAAAGGCCTCATCCTCGATGCGCTCCCGAACACGGGGAAAAACAGCCTGGTCAACTTTCGTGCCGAAGAACGCTTCTTTCCCGATGACCGTCACCGTATCCGGGAACCACACCCAGCGGAGCCATGGATTGGCAAAGAATGCGCGCGCCGCGATGCCGCGGACGGGTACGCCGTCCACCGCGTCCGGCAGAAGAAGGCCGGCCTCCAGGCCCAGGTATCCCGTAATTTCACCGCTTTGCGGGTCAAAGCGCAGCAGTTCCGCCTGGGCCGTGTGGTCCAGATAGACGCATTTCCCAACCGGCTGACAGGGCTGACCCAGCAGCGCCTCATAGGATGCGGCCTCTTCCTCCGGAACGGAGAACTGCCGGTCATCCGGCCCGCTCTCAAACGATTCGGCACTCATCAGGGGAGCTTCACCCATGAACCGCACAGCGGCCAGGTTCCCGCAGAAGGAAAACGCGTTTCTTCCGATGTAGGTCAGAGATGCGGGGAAAGTAATCTCTTCCAACGCGGCACAGCTGAAAAATGCATAGCTGTCTACGGCCTGCAGCGCAGCAGGCAGCACGAGCTGCCCGAGCCCCTCGCAATAGTTGAACGCACCCGCGCCGATGTGAGTCACACCGTTAGGGAGGATCAGCCGTTTCAGCTCCTTATCTGTCAGCCAGGATTTGCCTGCTGTGCACCACCGCGGCCGTTGAAAGGCTGCCGAAGGGCATCCTGCTACCAGCCATCGCAACGGATGAAGAAGCCGATTATCGGGGCACCGCTTGATTAAATAGTGGCGCGCCAACTGCGCAGACCAGGAAACTGGAGGCTTGTATCCGCAACATTCTGGCAGGCTCTGTTTTATCGTGAAATCCAGGTTGAAGAAGCCAGGAAACGCTATCGGGATAGCTGGGCGAATCCATAGTCAAACAGCCGCGCCATATCCGCCCAGCCGCGGTTGCGGGTGCGGCTGTTTAGGATGGCGGCGAACAAAACCCTGCCCTCCCGACTTGCCTCACCGACATAGCAGAAACCCGCCAGGCTGGTGTAGCCGCTCTTGATGCCCAGGGCATCCGGATAATAAGCCGGCGCCGCGGGGAGGAGCAGTTCACTGGAAGTATTCAAGGCCAGCGCACCGCGCCTGCGGGTAGGTTCCATGACGTATTGTAGGGCGGAAGCGATTTGCGCCGCCTCCGGGTTCTGCATCGCGTACATACCCAGGGTGACCAAATCACGCGCAGTAGTGTAGTGTTCGGGGTCGTGATAGCCGTGGGGGTTGCGAAACTGCGTGCCTGCCAAGCCCATCTGCCGCGCCCTCTGGTTCATCCGTTCCACGAACCCTTCCACCGTGCCGCCGCAGAGCGCGGCGACCGCGTTGGCGGCGTCGTTGCCCGAACGCAGCATCAGGCCGTAGAGCAGGTCGCGCAGCGGCATCACTTCCCCGGGATAAACGGGCACCAGAGAGGAGTCGCGGGGAATCTCCGCCGCTTCCTCCGGCACGATGACCACCCGATCCATCCCCCCCTGCTCCACCGCCAGCAGCAGCGTCATTACCTTGGTGGTGCTGGCCGGGTACAACCGCTCGTCCGGATTCTTGGCATAGAGGATTTCACCGGTATTCCCGTCCACCAGGATGGCAGCGCGGGCGTTTAGGTATTCGTCGCCCAATTCCAGCGGGCGGGATGTGTCAAAGAACTCAGGCGCGCGGATGTTGAAAGCGGACAGGTTGAAAGCGGGATTCAGGAACCGGCGCGTAGGCGCGTCCGCGGCGCCGCTTTCCGTGACCTCTCCGGCGCCGTAAGCCATCAAGTGGCGCTGGAAACTGCGCAGCGCGTCCCGCGTATTCTCCCCAAAGACGCCATCGGCCGGTCCCTCCAGGAACTTCAGGTCGATCAGACGGTTTTGCAGGCTGACGACGCGCTGGCCTCTGGCGCCCAAGGAGAAGTCGATGAAGGGGCGCATCGCCGCATCGTCGTACAGCAGCGCCCGGGTCACCGGGCCGAAGACTCCATCCGCCCGGATGCGATGGCCTTGACCGATGAGCGCCTGCTGCGCCTGAAGCACCGCGGCCTTTGTGGCTTCGCCGTAATGACCGTCAACTGGCCCCGTCAGAAAACCGGCGAGAATGAGCCGCTGCTGAAGGCTGCGGACCTCCTCTCCCGCGGATCCCAGGGAAAGAACCGGGGCGTCCGCGGCTTTCGCCGCGCCGGGGGACAGCGCCAGCAGGAGCGCGCAGAGCAGGGTCAGGACTCTTGTTGCGTACATCACGGCACCTCTTCCCGATTTCAGCCATCCAACGGCCCGGCGGCCGCGTTTCGTGCTCCATGATACCATACCGGGTTGTCTGGCTCTTTCCCTCGGTCACATGATCCGTCCATGACAAAAGTCCGGTCATGCCGTATAATGGGCACAAAATATCGGAAGGCGGCGGTCCTGATGAAATCACTGAAATTGGGCGTCATCGGGTGCGGGGCAATCTCCGATGGCAAGTACCTGCCCTCCCTTAAGGCGGTCGGCGGGAACGAGGTCGTCGCCTTCTGCGACATCATTCCAGAAAAAGCCGCCGTCAGCGCCAAGGCTTTCGGGGCGGAAGGCGCGAAGGTCTTCACGGATTACCGGGAACTGCTCAAGATGGAGTTGGACGCGGTGTATGTGTGCACCCCCAACCGCAGCCACAGCGACATCTCGGTAGCCGCAATGCAGGCGGGCAAGCACGTGATGTGTGAAAAGCCCATGGCCATCAACTACAAGGAGGGCCTGCGAATGCTGTCCGCGGCCCAGGACAGCGGCAGGCTGCTCAACATCGGCTACCAGAACCGCTACCGGCAGGACAGCCAGTACCTGAAAAAATCCATCCTCGCGGGTGCCCTGGGCGAGATTTATTTCGCCCGCGCCAACGCGGTCCGGCGCCGCGCCGTGCCCACCTGGGGCGTTTTCCTCAACGTGAAGGAGCAGGGCGGCGGCCCGCTGATTGATATCGGTACCCATGCGCTGGACCTGACGCTGTGGATGATGGACAATTACCGGCCCAAATACGCCGCCGGCACGACCTACCACAAGCTCAACCGGGATCGGGATACGGCCAACGCCTGGGGAGACTGGGACCCGGACAAGTTCACCACCGAGGACAGCGCCTTCGGCTTTATTGTGATGGAAAATGGCGCAACCATCATGCTCAGCGCGTCCTGGGCGCTCAACACCCTGGACGTGGAAGAAGCGACGACCACGCTGTCGGGCACCAAAGGCGGCGCGGATTTCCACGAGGGTCTGCGCATCAACGGTGTGCGCCACGGCCTGCAGTTCACCGAAAAGCCGGACCTGAAGGGCGGCACCGAGGGTTACAGCGACCCCATCCCCAAACCCGCGGTCATGGAACAGCGGGTCTTTCTCGCCGCCGTGCGCGGGGAGGGCGAGTTATGCGTGCTGCCGGAGCAGGCGCTGCAGGTGACGCGCATCCTGGACGCGATCTATCAGAGCGCCAGCAGCGGCAAGCCGGTCTTCTTTGACTGAGGGGGCAGGAATGAACGAAAACAGGGAACGACTCCGGGTGGGCATCATCGGCGCAACAGGCATGGTCGGCCAGCGGCTGGTCAGCCTGCTGGACGGCCACCCCTGGTTTGACCTGCGTCTGCTGGCCGCCAGCCGGAACAGCGCGGGAAAGCCCTATGCCGAGGCGGTCCGCGGCCGTTGGTCGCTGGACGCGCCGGTGCCCGGAAAAGCAGGCGGGATTGACGTCATGGACGCCGGCGACCTGAAGGCCATCGCCGAGGCGGTGGATTTCGTATTCTGCGCCGTATCCCTGCCAAAGCAGGAAACCCGGGAGCTGGAAGAGTCACTGGCAGGGATGGAAACGCCGGTCATCAGCTGTAAC
>JAPXQZ010000108.1:0-6208 GCA_033813835.1 Clostridia bacterium
GTCCACCACCTCGCGCAGCGCCTCCTTGGCCTCCTCCTGCCCGGCGACGTCGGCGAAGGAGACCCCGGTGATGGGCTCGATGTAGATTTTCGCGTTGCTCTTGCCCAGCTGCATCGCGTTCATCCCGCCCAGCTTGCTCATGCGCTTGCTCATCCACTGCCCGATGAGCATGAAGAAGCCGATGGGCAGCAGCCAGGACATCAAAAAGCTGGTGAGGGGGGAGGCCGGCTCCACGATGGGCGCGGAAAACTGGACGCCGGCGGCGTTCAGCTTGTCCACCAGCCCCGGATCCTCCATCAGGCCGGTCTTGTACAGGTTGGGCGGGGTCGCCTTGTCCGAGAAGGTGATCTGCACGTTGTTGCGGCTGACGTCGCCGATCTTGCCCTCCTCCAGCATCTTTAGGAAGGTGTTGTAGGGCACCTCGGTCACCTGTGGCTGCATGACGAGGGGGAAGATGAAGGCGTTGAGCAGCATGATGGCCACCATCGCGATGGCGTAATACATCATCAGGGGCTTCTTGGGGGATTTGACTTCTTTCATTTGTTTTCTCCTTCCGCGCCGGATCAGAACTCCACCGGCAAACCGCTGGGTGAAACGAGCCGGGCATCGCGCTGGACGGGCGAGTGCCGCACCACTTCAAGGCGGGCGTCCCGCGACGCCAGATCCTTGAGAACCCCGTCCAGGCCGCCGGTGAACCATTGGATGCGAAACGGGCCCAGGTCAATCGGCTCCGGGGCGCGCCGGAACGCGAACGTGCAGGTATGCCCCGCGTCCGTGCAGACGGCGTAGTCCCGGTCCACGCTCAGGAAGCGCAGTCCGGCAACCGGCGCCCAGAACCCGAGCTCCGCCTCGAAACGGTGCGCGGGAACCTCAAAGGCGAAGCGGAGGTCAAAATCGCTCCAGGGCTTCAGCGGCAGCGCGGGACAGGCATGTTCCGGGCCGGTGAGCAGCCGTTCGCCGGCGCGCTGGTATTCCGTGTAATCCGCCACCGCGGTTCCTCCCTTCGCTATTGCACCATGGACAGCCTGCGGTTGACAAAGCGCATCAGCACGCTCTGGACCCGGCCGTGCTCTATCCGGTACTGCAGAATGGTCGTGGTGCTGTCGGGGCTGCCGGCGTACACGTACTCCAGGACGCCGGTCAGGGGGTCGTCGGAGGCGACGGTGAAGCGCGCGTAGCCCTCCACCAGGTCGTAATAGATGCCCCGGTCGCCCCGGTCGTTGGGCAATTGGCCCATGTCGCGGAACCTGGAGGTGACCTCTTCCATCCGCATGCCCACGCCGCTTCCGCGGGGCCCCTTCATGGACGTGGAGTTGGTGTCGACGTGGTAGAGCACCAGGCCGTCCTCCCCGCCCTGGTAAAAGCGCGCCTCGCCCCAGGGATAGACCGCTTTGGTGACGGCGCCGCCCACGGCGTCGTCCTCCATTTCTTCGCGGGAGTTCGGCTCGCCAAACTGCTTGACAAACTGATCCATGGAAGTCTTGTTGAGGGTGAACTGCGAAAACTGGTCGTCCTCCGCGCGGAAATACTTCTTGAAACCGGCCTCGATCTTGTATTCGACGACCATCTCGTTGGAGCGCTTGCCATACCGGTTCACCGCGATGGCCCGCAGCAGCACCCTGCCGCCGGGCAGCAGGATGGGCTCGCCCGTGTAGCGCGGGGAGTCGACGGTGGGCTTGGTGCCGTCGATGGTGTAGTACAGCTCGACCTCCTTGTCCTCATCCACGATGCGCAGGGAGACGCGGATGGGGCGGGGGTAGGTCTTCGACTCCATGTTGGTCTTGGGCGCCATGGGGGTGGGCAGGGTGATGGTGTAGCGAATGGACATCTCGTCGCTGACCAACTGGCTGGATACGGCGACGGCGCGGAAGTTGTAGGTGCCCTCGTTCAAGGTGATGGGCTCGGTGAACAGGGTGCCGGACTCTGGCAGGGGGCCCTCGCCGGTGGTGTAGAAGATGTCGTAGTCCTGGGAAGAAAGGAAGGACACGTTTTTGGAGAACATATGGCGCCCGGAGGGCAGGGAGGCGGTGGGCGGCAGGGGCACCAGCGCGGAACGCTGGTTGAAGAAGCCCAGGTCGCCCGTCTCCTCATAGGCTTTCTGCATCAGCGCGACCGCCTCGGGCTGGCGGTCCTGCTCCAGCAGGATGCCGATGGCTTGCCGGTAGGCGGCGGCGTTCTTCTTGTCCAGCTCGGTGTAGATGCGGGTGTACACCCGCTCCGCGTCCGCCATCTGCCCGGCCGCCTCGTAGGCCTCCGCCAGCAGCAGCAGCTTCTCCCCCAGGTCGGGCCGCTCCGGCGCCTTCGCTTCGGCCTGCAGGTAGCTGGCGATGGAGCGGCGGACGTAGCCCTGATCCAGGTATTCGGTGCCCAGGGCCCAGTAGGCGTCCGCGTTCGCGTCCCGGCCCATGCGCGCCAGGATGAGCTGGCCGGGCGCCGACACCTTCAGCCAGATGAACGCCGCCGCGGCCAAAAGGACCAGCAGTGCCAGCGCGAAGACCCCCACCTTGACCCAGTTGACCATGCGGCTCTGGTAGGTGTTCTTGCGGGTCAGGCGGCTGCGGCGTTTCTGACGCCTCCTGCGCGGCTTGCCGCCGGGCCTGCGCGCGGCCGCGGGCCGCAAACCCCAGGAAAGGTCCGGCGGATTCCCCGGCACCGCCGCCTCGGCGTCCGGGGGCTTTTCCCCCATGTAGGCGCCGCAGGAAGGGCAGACCCGGGAGGCGGCGTCCGACTCCTGCCCGCAAAGGCCGCACTTCATCATTTTCATGGCTCCGTCAGACGCCGGAGCGCCTCGTACGCCGGGTCCTCCCCGAAGTCGCGCTCCGGCGCGTCGCCGCCCAGGGCTTCGATAGCGGAGCGCAGCTCGATATAGTCCAGGTATTGCAGGTCTTCCTCCCGCGCCCGCTCCACGAGCAGGGGCAGGGCCCGCGCGTCCCCCAGCCGGCCCAGGAAGGCCGCCAGCATAGCCTGGCGCTCGGGGCAGGCGTCAAAGAGGCGGACGAGGGAGGAGAACACCTGGGGATACTGCGGATAATGGCTCAGGATGCCCAGCAGCGCCTCGCGCCCCGGCTCGTTGGCATCCTCCAGCGCCTCCAGCATCAGGGGCACGGCCTCCTCGCCCATCCCCTCCAGGCCTTCCAGCGCGAAATCGGCCAGCGCGTCGCACTCCGCCCGGTCCACCTGCCAGGAGACGTACAGCGGCAGGGGCAGCAGGCTGCCCCGTTCCATCAGCAGCCGGATGGCCAGCATCCGGGCCTCCTCCGGCGCGCCGGCGTCGCGCAGCAGGTCGACCAGGGGCGCTTCCGCGGGGCCGCCCAGCGAGAGCAGACGGGAAAGCAGCAGTTCCGGCACGGTGACACCGGCGCGCAGATAGTCCAGCATCCGCTGGATGAGCCGGGCGGGGCTGGCCTCCCCTTCGAAATAGCCGCGCGGCGCCGCCCCCGCAAGCCAGGGCGCGGGCGCGTCCAGGAAAGCCTCGTAGAGCTCCGGCAGCATCTGCTCGACTTCAGCCAGATCCAGTGCCTCCTCCTGGTGCTCTTCCAGCCAGGCGCGCAGAAATTCGGAGAATTTGCCGTCGAAGTCAATCAGTTCCATCCGCCGCCTCCCCTAAAACCAGGGCGCGCAGCTCCTCCGGGCCGAAGGCGCGCTCCGTCCGGCAGAAGTGGCAGGTGAGCCGTGCGTCCTCGCCCGAAGCCAGCATCGTTTCCAGCTCTTCCTTCCCCAGCGCGGCCAGCGCCCTGCGCATCCGGTCCCGGCTGCAGTCGCACCGCAGGACGAGCGGCTCCTCCCGAAGGACGTCGGGCTGCAGGTCCGAAAACCACTGGAGCGCCAACTCCCGGAGGGAGCGGTCGTAAATCTCGCGGCTGATGTTCGCGAAAAAGGGGATGCGCATTTCCAGCGCGCGCAGGGTGCGCTCCTGGCACTGGGGCATGGCCTGGATGAGGATGCCGCCGGAGGAAAGCACCGTGCCGGCCTCGTTGAGGCAACCCAAGGCCACCAGGGAGGGCGTCTGCTCGGAAATGGTGAAGTAATGGGCGAAGTCCTCGCCCAGCTCGCCGGAAACGAGGTTGATGACGGAGGTGAAGGGAGCGCCGGCGTCAAAGTCCTTGACCACGGCCAGCCGCCCGGACCGCCCCACGAACCCGGCCACGTCCTGCCGGCCCTCCGGCGTGAGCGGCAGCTCCGCCTGCGGGTGTTCCACGGCGATTTTCAGGCGGTTCCCGGACACGCCGCAGGTCATCCTGCCGCCCGCGCCGTCGCCCGTGACGGTGACGGTCAGCCGCCCCTTCTCCTCCTTGACCAGCCCGCCCAGCATCGCGCAGGCGGGCAGCAGGCGGCCCATCGCCGCGGCCGCCGTGTCGCTGGCCCGGTGGATATCGGCGGCCTGCTGCGCCATGCGCGTGGTGCGCGCCATGAGCGCCCGGGCCTGTCCCCCCATGAGGGTCAGGCGCAGGAGGGAGTCCGGATCGGGGAAAATCAGGGATTGCGTCATGTGCTCCTTATTCCTTGGGTTTTTGGGCCAGGAAGTGCAGCCGCCGCGCCCGGGAGCCCGGCGCGCGCAGGGTGAGGTCGCCGTAGCAGCGCACGGCCTCAAAGCCCGCTTCCAGAAGCGCCGCTTCGATCTCGGCACGCTCCCAGGCGCGCTGAACCTGGCGCTCCACGACCCGGTCGAAGGCGCCGTCGGGGCGCCTTACAAACACAGCCAGCTCCATGTGCAGGCGGCGGGTCCTTTTGTCCCAGCGGCTGAGCCAGGCGTAGGCGACATCCTCCTCCAGCATCACCTGCGGGGCCCGGGGCAGCAGGCGGCTGAGCTTGTCAAGGGAGGACAGGTCGAAGGCGAGGGCACCGCCGGGCCGAAGCGCCCGGAAGGCGGAGCGCAGGAAGCGCCGCAGGTCCTTTTCGGTCAGCAGGTAGTTGACCCCGTCGCAGGCGGCCAGCACCGCGTCCACCGGCCGGTGCGCCGCCAGGCACTGCAGATCCTGGCGGGTGAAGTCCAGGGCCAGGCCCGCCTGCCGGGCCTTATTCGCGGCGACGGTGAGCATCTCGGACGAGGCGTCCCCCGGCGTCAACCGGTAGTGCGGGGCGAGCGCCAGGGTCATGTTCCCGGTGCCGCAGGCCCCCTCCAGCACCCGCGCGCCGTCCGGAACCCCCGCCTTTCCAAGCAGGCGCCGGTAGTGGCGGGCCCAGGCGCCATAGTCCACATCCCGCATCAGCCGGTCGTAGACCGAAGCGAAGTCACCGTACATCCGCCGCCTCCTCCGGGGGTTCCTCCTCTCGGGGGGCAAGCCCGCGGTTTACCTCCGCGCCGGGGATGCGGGGATTGATGTAGCGGTCGAAGACGGCGTTGGTGAAGGCAGCGTAGGCGTAGCGCGCCAGGGCGTTGCCGATGATGAGGTAATAGCCGATCAGCGCCATGAAAGCGTAGAGCAGGTAGGGCGTGTACATCCCGGCGAGGGCGGCCAGCAGCGCGGGCACCAGCATCGCAAGGCGGACTCCCGCCACCTGCGGCAGCCTTCCCAGGGCCAGCAGGAAGCTGTTGCGCAGCAGGGTGCCAAAGCCCATCTTGTAGGTGACCATCATCGGGTAGGCGAAGGTGACCGCCAGCATCCACACCGCGCCCAGCGCCAGGGTGAGAATCTGCGGCAGGAGGAAGAAGGCGCCGCCGGACGCCGCCATCGCGCCGTAGAAGCGGTAGCAGACCAGCATGACCAGGGGCATCGCGCCGGTGATGGCGGAAACCCCCTGGGCCTGCTTCCAGTTGTCCTTGACCGCGTCCAGAAAATCCGACCAGACGAAAGCGTGCTCGTCCCGCGCCCAGTTGCGGGTCACCAGGGCCATCCCGGCCTGCACCGGGCCGGTCAGCGCGATGCAGGGAATCAGCAGGACGAAGCCCGAGAACAGGATGCCGTAGACGATGTCCGGGCTTTGGGCGGTCAGCTGCGCGGCGTTCTGCGCCCCGGCGTTCAGGGCGTCAGATACCTCCACCAGATGGGAAAACAGGCTGTTGACCATGACGACCCACACGTAGATCATCGGCAGGAAGGCCAGCGCGGTCATCAGGTTCAGGCGGAACAGGCCGGAGAGGCGGACGCGCAGCATCTCCCAGAACAGTTGCCAGCGGTTGCGCGGCAGGTTTTCCCGGCGGTAGTCCCCCTTGCCGCTTTTCCCGTAGTAGAAATTGTTGAGCAGTTTGCCGAACAAAGCCCTTCCC
>JAPXQZ010000109.1:0-6125 GCA_033813835.1 Clostridia bacterium
CTTGCGGGCAAGTTCCAGCCTGTAGTCCTTCACGTCGGTGATGACGACGTTCCGGGCGCCGTTGTGCCGGCAGATGGCCGCCGCCATGACGCCGATGGGCCCGGCGCCGGTGACGAGAACGTCCTCCCCCACCACGTCAAACATCAGCGCGGTGTGGGTGGCGTTGCCCAAGGCGTCAAAGAAGGAGACCACGTCCTCGTCCAGGTCGGGGCTGACTGGGATGCAGTTGGAGGCCGGGATGCACAGGTACTCGGCGAACGCCCCGGCGCGGTTGACGCCCACGCCCTGGGTATCCCGGCACCACTGCCCGCGCCCCGCGCGACAGTTGCGGCACTGGCCGCAGACAAGGTGCCCCTCGCCGGAAACGGTCTGGCCGATTTCGAAATGCCGCGCCACGCCGGCGCCAACCTGGGCGATCTCGCCCACGTACTCGTGCCCGATGACCAGCGGCGGGCGGATGTGCGCCTGGCTCCAGGCGTCCCAGTTGTAGATATGCAGGTCGGTGCCGCAGATTGACGTCTTGTGGATTTTGATCAGCACCTCGTCGTGGCCAGGAATCGGCTTTTCAACCTGCCGGAGGCTCAGCCCGGGCTTGGGTCCGGTTTTGACCAAGGCATCCATCAGCATAAGTCCCTCCTGTCGCGCGCCGCGATGAGCGGCGCTTTTATCCTCATACGGCGTTCGTACAGGCGACGAAGCAGTTGCCCAGATACACCAGGCATCAACTGGACTCCTGTTTCCCCAGCCGAGAACGCCATTTCCGGCCCCATGAACCCGAACCATTGGAGGGTCCCAGGAACAACGAGGCGGCTATACCGGACAAGGCCGCCAAAAAAACACCAAACGCACTTACAGCGTCCGTCAGGCCGGGCTCTCCATTTTTTTTGCGCCTTTGCGCATCAGGTAGCCCGCCGCGGACAGGGCCGCCACGTTACCCTCCCCGACAGCCTTTGCGACCTGCAGGGGGGAACCCGCAATGTCTCCGGCGGCGAATACGCCCGGCACGCTGGTCATCAGTTTTTCATCCAGCACAAGGGCGCCGTTCTCGGCCCTGACCTCGGGAATCAGCTGGGTCATCGCGACGGCCGGCCGGATGACAAAAGCGCCGTCAGCCGACACCTCGCCCGCCGTAGTTTCCAGAATAATCTGCTCGCCCTGTATACGCAAGGAGACAGGCTTTCCTTCGGCCACTTCGACCGACTTGTCCAGCATGGAAACGTTGTGCGCCTTTTCCCTGACGTACACGACGCGCGCCAGGGTGGCAAGGTAATTGGCCTCCTCCACTGCCTCCGCGTCGGACGCGACGACGAGCACGCGGCCGCCTTTGTAGAACATCCCGTCGCAGGTGGCGCAATAGCTGACGCCCTGACCGACCAGTTCTTCCTCCCCCGGTAGCAGACGCACCCGCGCCGTGCCCATGGCCAGCAGCACCGTCTTGCCGTAATACAGGTCGTTGCCCGCCAGGACGGAAAAACCGCCCTCCAGCGGCATGACCCGGCGAACCAGGCCGCGCTTGAGCTCGGCCCCCATCCGGCCGGCATGATTCCTGAGGGCGTCCAGCAGCGCGGGCCCCTGCAGGTCCGGCAGCCCCGGATAGTTATCCACCAGCCGCGCCTTGCCCAGCGCGCCGTCTCCTCCGAAAAGCAGGAGGGTGGACATATTGCGCTGGCGCGCCGTCACGGCGGCCGAGCATCCCGCGGCACCCGCGCCGACGATGATGAGGTCATACTCCGTCTGCAAGGCTTACCTCCACCCAGGCGATCCGCCGCCCCTGCATGGACTCCACCTTGAAACGCAGGCCGTCGGATACCACCTCCAGACCGCCGCCGTCCTCGGGGATGCTGCCGGTGCGGCTGAGAATCAGCCCGCCGATTGTGTCATACTCGTCGCTCAGGGGCAGTTCCTGCCCGGATTTCTCATTGAAGGTCTCCACGTCCAAGGTACCTGCCACGCGCCAGCGGCCTTCTCCCGTCTTCTCGAACTCCTGCTGATCCTGGGGGTCGTATTCGTCGTAGATATTTCCGACGATTTCCTCCAGCAGGTCCTCCATCGTAATCAGCCCGCTGGTGCCGCCATATTCATCCACGACGATGGCCATGTGGAACTTATTGCGCTGCATATCGCGGAACAGCAGGTCGGTCCGCACGGTTTCGGGCACAAAATGCGCCTCGCGCACGATGCTTTGAAGCGGTAGCGGATCGGGACGCTGAAGGTTGAGGAGGAATTCCCGCGTGCTGACGGTGCCGATGATGTGATCCAGGTCCTCCTCGTACACCGGGAAGCGCGAAAGGCCGGTCTGGTCGATGAGGGCGACGATTTCATCGCGCGTGTCCTCCGTCCAGATGGCGTACATGTCGGTGCGGTGGGTCATGCATTCCGCGGCGGTCATGTTGTTGAACTCGAATACATTCTTGATCATCTCGCGCTCGGCTTCCTCAATCGCGCCCTTTTCCTCGCCCACATCCACCAGCATACGGATTTCGTCCTCGGTGATGACTTCGGTCGGCTGCAGCACCTCCACCTTCAAAAGGCGGAGGACGGCGGAGGACAGGATTTCCAGGACCCTGGACATCGGGCGAAACAGCGCGTTGACGAACCCGGCCAGGCCAAACACGGCGCGGGCGGTTGCCCGCGGTTTCTGCGCGGCGATTCTGCGGGGCAGAATGACCGCCAGGAATTGAAAGAGGAAGGTCAAAACAAGCAGAACCAGCGCGCCTGCAAGCGCCGCCACCCAGCCGGTCTCCGCGGGGAGGCCCCAGGCGCGGGCTACGGCGGATGAGAGCGGCAACGCGAAACTCCACACCGCCAGCCCGGCGGTCATCATGCCCAGCCACTGCATGCACACACGAATCCCCGAAGGGACCGCCAGCAGGCTTTCGGCCTTATCCATCAGCGCGGCGGGTTCGTACTCGCCCTCCGTCCCCTTCCGGCGGCTGAGGCTGATCTGCTGCGCGGCGGATTCCGCCGCCGACAGCAGGGCGTAGAACAACAGAAACAAGACCTGGAGGAATATCAGCAAGCCGGAAGGCTCAGGGTTCATAAGGCAATAACTCCCCTTTCTACACGGCCCATTATAGCATAGCCTCTTGCGGCTTGCTACTTCGGAAAACCATCTCCGCCGATGAAACGCGCGTATCCTCCGGCATGCCCGTCCCCGGCGCGCGGTTTTCTTGTGCCCATCGCATCGCTGTGATATGATTCGTCGTGCTTTGGGTTTTTGAACAGCCCCCGAAAGAGAAGGCATCCAAGGGGTCGGGAGGGCAGAATGTTCGGCTACGTAGTCGCCAACCTGGACAGGCTGACGCCGGCGCAGAAAGAGCGGTACCGCGCGGTGTACTGCGGCCTGTGCCGCGCGCTGCGCGACCGCTACGGGCAAAGCTGCCGCCTGACGCTGAGCTACGATATGGCTTTCCTCGTCCTCCTGCTCTCCTCCCTGGACCGGACGGAGCTGGCGGAAGAAAAGGCGTTCCGCTGCCCGCTGCATCCAGCCAGCCGGCGGAGGGCATTCGTCAACCGCCACACCCGCTACGCCGCCGACCTCAACCTGCTGCTGGCCTATTTCCAGCGGATGGACGACTGGGAGGACGAGCGGAAAATCACCGCGCTGGCGCAGGCGAAAGCCCTGGGGAAAGGGGCAGCAACAGCGAGGGAACGGCATCCGGACGTCGCGGAGGCAATCGACGCAGACCTGGCGGAACTGCACCGGATGGAGCGGGAAGGGGAAACCAACCCCGATCTGCCCGCAGCCGCGTTCGGTCATCTGCTGGGCGCGGTGTTCGCAGTCAAAGGCCATCCGCAAGCGGACAGCCTTCGCGTCTTCGGGAATCGCCTGGGCCGTTTCGTCTACTTGATGGACGCGGCGGTGGACTTGAAGAAGGATGTCCGCCGGGAGAAATACAATCCCCTGGTCGCCGTCGATTCCAGCCGCCACGAAGGCATTTTGCAGGCGCTGATGGCTGAGTGCGTGAAAAGCTTTGACGCGCTGCCGATCCTCAGGGACAGGGAGTTGATGGAAAACATCCTGTACTCCGGCGTATGGACGCGCTACCTCGCGCAGAAAAAAGGAGAAGCCAGGCAATGAGGGACCCCTACGAGGTACTGGGCGTCCCGCGGGGCGCGGACGAGCAGCAGGTGACCGCCGCCTACCGGAAGCTGGCCAAGAAGTATCACCCGGACCTGAACCCGGGCGACGCCGACGCGCAGAAGAAGATGGCGGAAGTCAACGTTGCCTATGAAGAAATCAAGTCCGGCCGGGCGAAGTACCAGGATTATTCCAGGCCCCAGGGGCGCCCGCAGGGAACGGGCGGGTACGGGGGATATGGTGGTTATGGCGGGTACGGCGGATTTGACCCCTTCGAAGCCTTCGGATTTGGGCGCCAGCGCACCCGGCAGCAGGAGCAGACGCAGGGCGACGGCTTTGACCCGGTGAGGCGCTACATCAACGCCCTGCGGTTCAACGAAGCACTGTTCGCGCTGAGCCAAATCCACAACCGTACCGCGGAATGGTATTATCTCAGCGCCGTGGCCAACTACAATATGGGCAACAGAGCCAGCGCCCTCAACCATATTCAGGAGGCGGTGCGCATGGCGCCGGGCAACCCGGACTACGCAGAGGCGATGATGCAGATTCAAGGCGCTTCCCAGCAGTACGCCCAGCGCAGCCAAGGCTTCGGCATGCCCAACCTGTCCAGCCTCAACACCCTGTGCCTGGGCTTGTGCTTTGCCCGGCTGTGCTGCGGCTGCATATAAGAAGGGAGAAAAAATGAACTTTGGGCAATGGAAGTACAGGCTCGCAAACTCCATGCGCGGACGCTATGGGATGGATGCGCTGTACAAGGCGCTGCTGGGACTGATGGTTGTTTTCATTGCCCTGAACCTGTTTTTCCCTTCTCCCGTTTTCTACTTCCTGGGTTTGGCATCCGGCGCTTTCGCCTTTTTCCGCGCCTTTTCCCGGAACACCGCTAAGCGCGCGGCAGAAAACCAGAAGTATACCGTCCTGCGCACAAAGACGAAGCAGTTTTTCCTGCAGTTGAAAAACCAATTTCGGGACCGGAAGACCCATCGCTACGTCCGCTGCCCCTCCTGCCGCACCACGCTGCGCCTGCCCCGCAAACCCGGGGTCAACCATGTGACTTGCCCCGTCTGCAAAAACGGGTTTGACGTGACAATGCGCTGATTGGGAATCCGGTGCGTGCCGAATCCGGGATATGCCCGGATTATTTTTTTTACGGGAGGTTACCGTGGACGTTTCGCAACGCGCGCAGGCTGATTCATCGCCTAGCGCTGTCCTCTCTCCTTTTTACCTATGCTTCATTCTGACAAAAAAAGATTGTGCCCGGGGCTTGAACCCCGCCCCATATACCTGTATGATGTAATTGGTTTTTCTAAAATCGTTCGTGTTTCGGAGGGGCGATGCAGGAACTGCGGCTGGCCATCGAACAGCGGGGGACCGGGGAGGGTGACGTGGTCCGCGTCGGTTCCTTCCTCAACCACCGCGTCGATACCGGGCTGCTGTTCAGAATGGGCGAGGAAATCGCGCGCGGCTTTCAGGATGACCGCCCCGACCTGGTCATGACTGTGGAAGCATCCGGCATCGCGCTGGCCGTCGCCGCCGCCCGCGCGCTGGGGGACGTGCCCGTCCTGTTCGCCAAGAAGGGCGAGACCAGCAACCAAGTCGGAAGGCAGCTCAGCGTGCCCGTTTCCTCCTTTACCCACGGAGACCGTTACCAGATGCGCTGTGAGCGGGAGTGCCTGCCCGCGGGCAGCCGCGTGCTGATCGTGGATGACTTCCTGGCTGGCGGCGAGGCGGCACGGGGCATGATGGCATTGTGCGCGCTGGCGGGCGCCACGGTGGTGGGCGTGGCGGTCGCGATCGAGAAAGGGTTCCAAAGCGGCGGCCGGCTGCTGCGGCAGCAGGGCGTCAAGGTGTTGTCCCTGTCAGTGGTCCGGGAAATCAGGGATGGAAAGATCCTGCTTTCGGACAGCTGAACAATAGATGGTTGAGGAGGGTTCCATGAAACATTCCCGCTGGTTCCGGTTCATCGCCCTGTCCCTGTTCCTGGCGCTGCTGGCGGGCGGACTGGCCCCGGCCGTACACGCCGGAGCGACTTCCGCCTTCAAGCCGG
>JAPXQZ010000110.1:0-6099 GCA_033813835.1 Clostridia bacterium
AGGCCAGAGCGCGTCCCAGATCATCCAGCCGGAAACGAAGTGGCACAGAAAGCGCAGCAAACTGACCAGCAGGATGCCGCCGACCAGGGCAATCAGCCGATTTTTGACGGTGTCTTTAAAAACCGCGGCCAGGCCGATGACGGTGAAAGCGACGACGTAGTCCAGCAGGGCGATGAAGATCATTTGGAGCGCGGTCTGCCCGTAGGTGACGTTCTTGAACCCCACGAACATCTGCAGCAGGGAAAAGACAAACGCGCTGAACAGCCCCTGGCGGGTGCCCCAGCGCCAGGCAATCAGAACCAGCGGGACGATGCTGCCCAGGGTGACGCTGCCGCCGAAGAGCCAAGTGGAACTGAACTTGGCGAATTCGCTCAGCACCATGGCGATGCCGATGAGAATCGCGCTTTCCAGCATCCTGCGGGTGGCGCGGGCGGACGCGGTGCGGGGAACGGACATGGATGCCTCCTTTACTTCTTCCAGAAACAGGAAAACGCCTGTCAATGCAGGCGTTTTACGAATTGCATTCCCTACGCCGGCATTATCCGGATCAGGTTCCAGGGTTCCGGACTTTCGCCCGATCTCAGCCGGCAACCGCCAGCACCCCCATGCCTCTTGGCACGGATTGAATATACCCAGGGCGGGCAAAGTTGTCAAGGATGGCGGGGCATGGTAAAATCAAGCCATCATCATGGCGGACAACAGGAGGGAAAATGCCCTTGTTTTCAAAGAAAAAGGAGCCTGCGCTGCGCGAGGGCCTGACGCTGGAGCAGCTGCTCTACATCGCCGATACCCAGGAGGATCCCGCGCGCGTCTATGAGGCGCTGTCCCGGGCGGAACAGCTGGCGCCGGAAGACCTGAACATCCAGCGGCGCCTGCTGCTGCATGGGCGGCTTCACGAGCGGAACCCCAAAAACCTCGACTTCTCCGTTATCAAGTCCTTCCTGCTCAACGCCTTTGAGCACCCGGAAAAGCACAGGCCGGAGGACCTGCGGAAAATGGAGCGGGAGCTGTTCGACGAGCCCCGCCTGCAGCGCGCCCTGGAACTGGCGCAGGATCGGGCCGCTTTCCTGCGAAGCTACCTGGAGGACCTGTCGCGGGACTACATGCGCGTCTTCATTTCCTCGGACTCCAGCCACGTGCCCAAGGTGCTGGGCTTTTCCTTCAAGGGCGCCCTGCCCCGCTACCTGGCCATGCCCGCGCTGGACATCCTCAAGAACGTCTTTTCCTCTCCCTACCTGAGCCGGGAGGAAGCCCAGGTGCTGGGCAAAGCCTTCTACCGCGCCTTCTTCGAGCAGGTGCAGGGGGAAACCAAGGTGCTGGACGCCCAGCTGGGGCCTGAACTGCTGGCCCTGTTGCGGTGACAGAGGCAAAAAGGGTGCGCGGCCCCGGGCGTCTCCTGCGCCGCGTTCTGGCCTTTCTGTTGTCTATCCTGGTCATGGCGGCGTTCTACCTGGTCGCCGTCATGATGGAAAACGAGGAAACGCGGCGCAGCGACCGGTTCTTGGTCGAGGCGGCCGCGGTGCCGCTCCATAGAATGGAGGCAGTGGAAAGCGCGGACGGCCGGCAACTGGCCCGCGCGTTTGGCGCCGCGCTTCCATTGCCCGAGGGGCTTTCCAGTGGGCGCGTGGAAGCGGGCGCCTACCACGGCTACGTGACCCGGACCGTGAGCGCGGAGGGGTCGGCCGCGCGCGTGACCGGCATCCGTCCCGCCTCCGCCGCCCCGGGCATCCTGCCGCCGGAGGCCGTGTTCGCGGCGACGGACAAGGCGCTGATGGGATTCCCCCTCCTGCACGCGCAGGAGGGCGGGCAGGAAGTATACGCCCTGGTGACCGGGGAAGCCGCTTTCCTCATCCAGCCCCTCGCGCCGCCGGAAACGGGCGGCTTCATCCCCACGGAACCTTAATCCAGCATAAAAGGAGACCCGATGGCCAGACCGCCCCGCGCCGGAGCGCTCATCCGGCGTTTTGTACCGTATTACAAGCCCTATCTGCGCATCCTGACCTTCAGCCTGGTCTGCGCCGTGCTGACGACAGCCTGTGGGCTGGCGTTCCCGCTGATTGTGCGGGAAATCACCGACCGGGCGATCTCCGACGCGGCGAGCCTGACCGCGCCCTTCGTGCTGAGCTTGGGGCTTGTGTATTTCGGGCTGCTGCTGCTGGAGGCCGGGTGCAAGTACTATATGCAGTCCCGCGGGCACATCATGGGCGCGATGATGGAGAAGGACATGCGCGCGGACCTGTTCAACCACCTGTCCCAGCTGTCGTTTTCCTATTACAGCACCGCCAAGGTCGGCCAGATCATGGCGCGCATCACCCACGACCTGTTCGAGGTGACGGAGTTTTCCCACCACTGCCCGGAGGAATTCCTCATCGCCGGGGTCAAGCTGGTCGTTTCCTTCATCCTGCTGTCCATGATGAGCCTGAAGCTGACCCTCCTCATCTTCCTGGCGTTGCCGGTCCTGCTGGTGTCGGTGTACGTCTTCCATGGCAGGATGCGCGCGGTGTTCAGCGCCTCGCGCAAGCAGATCGGAGAAATCAACGCACAGACGGAAGACAGCCTGCTGGGCATGCGCGTGGTGCAGTCCTTCGCCAGGGAGGAGCTGGAAAGCGAGAAGTTCGGCGAGGGCAACCTGACGTTCCTCCGGCTGAAAAAGAAACAGTACCACGTGATGGCGGGGTTCCATTCCACCTCGCTGTTTCTAAACGGCCTGATGAACCTGCTGGTCATCGT
Source organism: Clostridia bacterium (assembly GCA_033813835.1). Classification (GTDB taxonomy): domain Bacteria; phylum Bacillota; class Clostridia; order Christensenellales; family Aristaeellaceae; genus UBA6115. The sequence continues at coordinate 2,731 of JAPXQZ010000110.1, forward strand.
GTTCGGCGCCGTATTCCTGGCACGGGGCGAGCTGACCGCCGGCGGGTTTGCCTCCTACCTCCTGTTCGTGAACCTGCTACTGGCGACGGTCAGCCGGCTGGTGGAATTCGCAGAGCAGTTCCAGATGGGCGTCACGGGCCTGGAGCGCTTCTATGAAATCATGGACGCGCCGCTGGAAATCAAGGACGCACCGGACGCAAAGCCGCTGTCAAACGTGCAGGGCGACATCACGCTAAGGGACGTTTCCTTCCGCTACGAGGACGGCAGCGCCGAGGTGCTCGACCGGCTCAACCTGGACGTGCCCAAAGGCCGCCACGTCGCCCTGGTCGGCCCCTCGGGCTCGGGAAAGACGACGCTGTGCAACCTGATTCCCCGCTTCTATGACGTGACGCGGGGGCAGGTGCTCATCGACGGCCAGGACGTGCGCGGGCTGACGCTCAGGTCCCTGCGCGGGGCGGTGGGCATGGTGCAGCAGGAGGTCTACCTGTTCTCCGGCACCATCTTCGACAACATCGCCTACGGCAAGGCAGGCGCGAGCCGGGAAGAGGTGGAGCATGCAGCCCGCAGGGCGGGCGCCCACGGCTTTATCATCCAGATGCCGCAGGGGTATGATACCTACGTCGGTGAGCGCGGGGTCAAGCTGTCCGGCGGGCAGAAGCAGCGGCTGTCCATCGCCCGGGTCTTCCTGAAGGATCCGCCCATCCTGCTGATGGACGAGGCGACTAGCGCGCTGGACAACGAATCGGAGATGCTGGTGCAGCAGTCCCTGGCCGAGCTGGCCCGCGGCCGCACCACCCTGACCATCGCCCACCGGCTGACCACCATCCGCAACGCCGACGTCATCTGGGTGCTCACCGACAAGGGGCTGGAGGAAAGCGGCAGCCACGGGGAACTGATGGCGAAGAAGGGCCTGTATTATAATCTCTACCGGCTCTACGCCGAAAGCGGTGGACAGGCGGAACAGCCCGCGGCCGGGGAAGCCGTCCGTTAGGAAAGAAGGGAAACGCATGGATCTGCTGTTTCTGGGCGCGGCGCGTGAGGTGACCGGGAGCGCCTTCCTGGTGACCGTCAACGGGAAGCACCTGCTGGTGGATTGCGGCATGGAGCAGGGGCGGGATACCTATGAGAACCAGAAGCTGCCCATCGCCGCCCGCGCGGTGGACTGCGTGGTGCTCACCCACGCGCACATCGACCACTCCGGCATGCTGCCCACCCTGTACAAAGAGGGCTTCCGCGGTCCCATCCACGCTACGCCGGCGACGCTGGCGCTGTGCGATATCATGCTCAGGGATTCCGCCCACATCCAGGAAATGGAGGCCGAGTGGCGCAACCGCAAGGCGGGGCGCGCGGGCGAAGCGCCCTACGAACCCCTGTACACACAGGAGGACGCAGAGAACGCGCTGAAGCTCTTCCGCCCCCTGCCCTACGGGGATAAGCTGGAGGTACTGCCGGGATGCGCCCTGTCCTTCACCGACGCGGGGCACCTGCTGGGATCGGCGTCCGCGACGCTGGAGATGACAGAGGGCAGCAAAACCCGGACGGTGGTCTTCTCCGGCGACATCGGCAACGTCAACCAACCGATGATCCGGGACCCACAGTACCTGAAAACCGCGGACTTCGTCGTGATGGAATCCACCTACGGCGACCGCCTGCACGGGGACCGGCCGGACTATATCCGCGGCCTGACGGATGTGCTGCAGACCACCTTTGACCGCGGCGGCAACGTGGTCATCCCCGCGTTCGCGGTGGGCCGCTCCCAGGAAATCCTGTACTTCCTGCGTGAAATCAAGGAACGGGCCCTGGTGCGGGGCCACGAGGGCTTTCCTGTGTACATGGACAGCCCCCTGGCCATCCAGGCGACCCGCATCTTCCAGGATGCCAACCCGGCGGTGTTCGACGATGAAATGCAGGCGCTGCTGCGCGCGGGCAAGAATCCCATCAGCTTCCCCGACCTGGTCATCAGCCTGACAGCGGAGGACAGCAAGCGCATCAATTTCCAGACGCGCCCCTGCGTCATCATCTCCGCCTCCGGCATGGCGGAAGCCGGGCGCATCCGGCACCACCTGAAGCACAACCTCTGGCGCAAGGAATCCACTGTGCTGTTCGTAGGCTACCAGAGCGTGGGCACCCTGGGGCGGCAGATTTACGACGGCGCGAAGCGCGTGAAGCTGTTCAATGAGACGATCTCCGTCAACGCGGAAATCCGCGCGCTGCACGCCATCAGCGGCCACGCCGACCAGGCCGGCCTGCTGAAATGGGCGGACAGTTTCGATCCCAAGCCCCGGCGTTTCTTTGTCGTTCACGGGGAAGAAAGCGTGGCGGCAACCTTCGAGGACCTGCTCAGGAAGCGGGGAAACAAGACCTTCGTCCCCTATTCCGGCGACGCGTGGGGCTTGCCGGAAGATTCACAGACCCTGACCGGGCCACGCACCCTGGCGGACCATAAGCAGGTGCGCCAGAAAAAAACCGCCCGGGCGGCGGACAGCCTCGCCCAAGCCCTGGCCCGCCTGAACCAGCTGGTGGAGGACAGCGCAGGGCTGAGCAACAAACTCAAGGACAAGCTGGCCCGGCAGATGACCGAGCTGGCAAAGCGCTGGGAGGATTGAGCGGAACGGAAAGGCTCGTTTCACTGAAGAAACAGCCGGCTTCTCGCCGGCTGTTTTCACTTATTTAGGGGGGGGCGGCAGTTCCCGGCTATTCAGGACGGGGGTAAAGCGGAGGGTGGCGTCGTCGCGCGCAGGTATTCCGGAACCGCCAGGTACAGCAGGACGGCGCCCAGGGTATTGCCGAGGATGGCAGCCAGCAGGAAAGGCAGGGTCTGCCATTGGAACGCGCCGCCCTGGCCCAGCGCGGCGGCGAAATAGAAGGTATCTGCGATGCTGTTTTCAAACCCCGCGATGATGAAGGCGGTGACGCCCAGCAGTACGCCGACGGGCTTGCCGGACTGCAGGGTTTTCCAGCTGTGCGCGCCGGTGAACAGGATCATCCCGCACAGGGTGCCTCGAACAAGTGTGGACAGGAAGGGTTGGGCCAGCTTCGCCTCCTGCAGAAGGGCGGCTTTGCTGGGGATTGCCATGCCGAAGACAAGGCCGCAGGCGACGGCACCCAGCAGGTTTCCTGCCAGCATGGCGGGCAGCGTGTTTGTCGCCCGCGGTTTCCCGAAGAAGGCGGGGGCGCAGCGCCCCACGTACAGCGGCAGCCCCAGCGCCAGGCAGGCGAACATGCCGATGGAGAACAGCAGGCTGCCGACCGCCATGTCCAACGCGCCCAGGAAGGCGGCGCCCCCGATGCCGGTCATGACCCCCGCCATCACGGCGCTGTAAAAAAGACCCATGCCTTCCTCCACCCTGCGTTTTTCCTGCTTTTCCC
>JAPXQZ010000111.1:0-6007 GCA_033813835.1 Clostridia bacterium
CCGGTACCCCTGGTGCTTGAAATACAGGGCTCTTCCCAGAAATGCGGCGCGGCGCGGGCGACCACGGCGTCCGTGCCCATTCGGCAGTACCCGCCGCCGGACGACGGCAGGCGAATCACCCCGCATGCGCGGGGGCACAGCCCGCAGGGGGCGTCCCGCAAAAACAGCCCGTCCATCCCTTCCCTCCCGCAGGACAGTATAGCGCCAAACGCCTGCGGGGGCGAGCGGGAAGGCCGCCGGACGCGCGCCCGGCGCATATAAAACTTGATTTTCACTTCCGGATATGACACAATACACCTCACGCTGAAATGGCTGATTCAATGCGAAAAATCGAAGGCAGGCGGGCGAATGCTCAAGTATTCCATCAAGCGCATCATCCTGGCGGTCGTCACCGTCTTTATCATCGCGGCGATTACCTTCTTCGCGATGAACGCCATCCCCGGCGGCCCCTTCGCGAAAGAAAAGGCTTCGGAGCCGCGCATCAAGGCGGTGCTGGAAAAGCGCTTCAACCTGGACAAGCCCGTCGGGGAGCAGTTTATCCTCTACCTGAGGAACTTCTTCAGCGGTGATTTCGGCGTGTCCACCAAGACCGGCCGCGAAATCTCCACGACCATCTTCACCTCCTTCGCGGTGTCCGCGCGGGTGGGCGGCATGGCCATCCTCACCGCCCTGGTCTTCGGCCTTGTCCTGGGTTCCATCGCCGCGCTGATGCGCGGCAAGTGGCCGGACCGGGTCATCATCTTTTTCACCACCTTTTTCGTATCCGTGCCCAGTTTCATCCTGGCCACCCTGCTGCTGCTGATATTCAGCCTGCAGTTGGGCTGGTTCCCGGTCTGGACGCCGACCAACCCCAACTATACGCTACCGGTGCTGGCACTTGCGCTCTACCCCATGGCCTACATCACCCGGCTCACCAAGTCCTCCATGCTCGACGTCCTGGGGCAGGACTACATCCGCACCGCCCGCGCCAAGGGCGTGCGGGAGCAGCTGGTCATCTTCAAGCATGCCCTGCGCAACGCGCTCATCCCCGTCGTCACCTATGTGGGTCCGCTGACAGCCTACATCCTGACCGGCTCGCTGGTGGTCGAAACGGTTTTCAACATCGGCGGCCTGGGCACCCACTTCGTGACCGGCATCAACAACCGCGACTACCCCATGATCATGGGGACGACCCTCTTCCTGGCCACGCTGATGGTCACGATGACCCTGGTATCCGACCTGCTGTACAAGGCCATCGACCCGAAAATCACCTTCGACTGAGGTAACATGATGACGGAATACGCGCCGGATACCCTCCCGAAGAAAAAGCCCTTCAGCCTGCAGCTGGACCCGGGCATGTTCGAGCCCGCGACGGCCGAGGAAAAAGAGCAGCACGACGTGATGCGCGAAAGCACCACCTTCTTCAAGGACGGCATGCGCCGGCTGATGAAGAATCCGCTGTCCGTCCTCAGCTTGGTCACCCTGCTGCTGCTGCTCGTCGTCATCCTTGTCGCGCCGCTGGTCGTCCCCTACCAGTATTCTGAGGTCATCAAGGTGGACGGGCAGCGCGACCGCGGCATCACCAACCTGCGCCCCATGACCTATTCCGCCATGGAGCAGGCCAAAATCGACGCGGGCGGCAAGGTCTTCCCGCACCTCTTCGGAACGGATGAAATCGGGCGCGACTATTTCATCCGCGTTATCTACGGCGCGCGCGTCTCCCTGGCGGTCGGATTCTTCGCCAGCCTCATCGTACTGGTCATCGGCCTGTTGATCGGTTCGATTTCCGGTTACGTGGGCGGCATGACGGACATCGTCATCATGCGCGTCGTGGATATCATTTATTCGCTGCCGGACACCCTGATGGTAATCATGCTGTCGGTGGTGCTCGACCAGGTGCTGGGCGACAGCCTCAAGGGCACCATCCTGGCCAGCCTGGGCAACAACATGATCAGCCTGTTTGTGGTCTTCGGCCTGCTGTACTGGGTGGGTATGGCGCGCCTGGTGCGCGGCCAGATTCTGGCCATCAAGAACAACGAGTACGTCCTGGCGGCCAAGGCCTTGGGCGCGAGTTCCCGGCGCATCATCCTGCGGCACATCCTGCCCAACTGCATTTCCGTCATCTTCATCGCGACCGCCCTGCAGATTCCCAGCGCCATCTTCGTGGAGAGCTTCCTGAGCTTCATCGGCCTGGGCGTGCAGGCGCCGATGCCCTCCCTGGGCTCGCTGGCTAACCTGGCCCGCGGCGGCATGCAGGTCTATCCTTATAAGATGCTCTTCCCTGCGCTGGGCATATGCTTAATTGTCCTTTCATTCAACCTGCTGGGCGACGGGCTCCGGGACGCCTTCGACCCCAAGCTGAGGAGATAGTATGCCGCAAACCCTTTTGCAGGTCAGGAACCTGCACACCGTCTTCCCCACCGACTCCGGCGAGGTCCGCGCCGTCAACGGCATCAACTTCAACCTGACGCGCGGCAAGGTGCTGGGCATCGTGGGCGAGTCCGGGTCCGGCAAGTCCGTCACCGCCTATTCCATCCTGCGCATCCTGGACAATCCGGGCCGCATTTCGGAGGGCAGCATCCTGTTTGAGGAGGAGGACATCGTCAAGATGTCTCCCGGCCAGATGCGCCAGATCCGCGGCGCCCGGATTTCCATCATCTTCCAGGACCCGATGACCAGCCTCAACCCCGTCTACACCGTGGAAAACCAGCTGACGGAGGCCATCCGGCTGCATACCGACAGGGATCGGAAGCAGGCGCGGGAACGCGCGCTGGAGATGCTCCAGCTGGTAGGCGTGAACGAGCCGAAAAAGCGCCTGAAGCAGTACCCCTACCAGCTGTCCGGCGGCATGCGCCAGCGGGTGATGATCGCCATGGCGCTGGCCTGCGAGCCGGATATCCTGATCGCCGACGAGCCGACCACGGCGCTGGACGTGACCATCCAGGCGCAAATCCTGGAACTGATGCAGGAGCTCAAGGACAAACTCGGCATGGCCATCATCATGATCACCCACGACCTGGGGGTCATCGCGGAGATGTGCGACGAAATCATCGTCATGTACGCCGGGCGCGTGTGCGAGCGCGGCACCGCCGAGGAAATCTTCTACAACCCGCGGCACGAGTACACCAAAGGCCTGCTCCGCTCCATCCCCAAGCTGGAGTACGGCAAGGAAAAGCTGACGCCCATCGGCGGCTCGCCGGTGGACCTGCTGAACATGCCCAAAGGCTGCGCCTTCGCCGCACGCTGCGACCAGGCCATGAAGGTCTGCCTGACGCAGCAGCCCGAGGAAATCGTCATCAACGAGAACCATATGGCCTCCTGCTGGCTCAACGTCCGGGATGGGGCGGAAGGGGGGCGGGCCAATGGCTGAGCGGCTGCTGGAAGTCAGGGACCTGAAACAGTATTTCCCCATCAAGACCGGCTTCCTGAAAACCCGGATGCTCAAGGCCGTGGACGGCGTTTCCTTCAGTATAGACGCCGGGGAAACCCTGGGGCTGGTGGGCGAGTCCGGCTGCGGGAAGACCACCGTGGGCCGCAGCCTGCTGCGTTTGTACAAGCCGACCGCCGGCAGCATCAAGTTCAAGGGACAGGAAATCGACGACACCAACATCCAGGGCTTCCGCAAGCAGATGCAGGTCGTCTTCCAGGATCCCTACTCGTCGCTCAACCCGCGCATGACCGTCAACGACATCGTCGGCGAGGCACTGGACATCCACAAACTGTATAAAACAGAAAAAGAACGGGATGAAAAGGTCGTCCATCTGCTGGAGCTGGTGGGCCTCAACTCCGACCACAAGCGCCGTTACGCGCACGAGTTTTCCGGCGGCCAGCGGCAGCGCATCGGCATCGCGCGCGCGTTGGCGGTCGATCCGGAGTTCATCGTCTGCGACGAGCCGGTCTCCGCCCTGGACGTATCCATCCAGGCGCAGATTATCAATACCTTCAAGGAGTTGCAGGAGCAGCTGGGGCTGGCCTACCTCTTCATCGCCCACGACCTGCACGTCGTGCATCACATGAGCCGGCGCATCGCGGTCATGTATCTGGGTAAAATAGTAGAGATGGCTTCGGCGGACGAAATCATCCGGTATCCTATGCACCCCTACACCCAGTCGCTGATTTCCGCCATTCCGGTCGCCGACCCCAAGAAGGCGCGCAGCCGGAGCCGGATTGTGCTGGAGGGCGAGGTGCCCAGTCCCCTCAACATGCCCAGCGGCTGTTCCTTCCGTACCCGCTGCCGCTACGCGACGGGGCAGTGCGCCGAAGAAACCCCCGTGCTGCGGGAGCTGCGCCCGGGGCACGAAGTCGCCTGCTGGAACCCGCAGGAACCACCGAACATCTAAACGGGGCTGACCCGTTTAAGATAATAAGAGAAAGGGAGAAAGAACATGTTCAAGAAGTTCCTGGCCTTGGCACTGGCCGCCGTCATGGCGCTCTCCGTCACTGGCGCCCTGGCATCCTCCGCTCCGGATTGGGCTGAGTTTGACGCGCTGGTCGCCGAAATTAAGTCCACCACGGATTTCGTACACCGCGAAGCGCTCATGCACAAGGCGGAAGAAATCCTGATGGGCACCGGAGCCATTGTCCCCCTCTACTACTACAATGACATCTTCATGATAAAGCCAGATGTCAAGGGGGTCTATTTCAACAACTTCGGCACCAAGTTCTTCGACCAGGCGACCAAGGAAGGCTCCACCACCCTGAAGCTGCAGCTGGCCTCTGAGCCGGACAAGCTCGACCCGGCCCTGAACTCCAGCGTCGACGGCGCCATCCTGGCGGCGGCGGCTTTCGGCGGCCTGTACACCTACAACGAGAAGGGCGAGCTGGCGCCCAACTACGCCACCGGCTACGAGATGAGTGAAGACGGCCTGACCTACACCTTCACCATGCGCGACGGCCTGAAGTGGTCCAACGGCGACCCGCTGACCGCCAAGGACTTCGAGTACTCCTGGAAGCGCGCCGTGGCCGCCGAGACTGCCGCGGACTATTCCTACATGTTCGACAGCATCAAGGGCTATCCGGACGCGCTGGACGTGGCCGCCTCCGAGGACGGCAAGACCTTTACCGTCCATCTGAACTCCCCCGTCGCCTACTTCCTCGACCTGGCCGCCTTCCCCACCTTCTTCGCCGTCCACCAGGCCACGGTTGAAGGCGCTGAGGGCTTCAAGGATGACGCCGGCGCTGTCGTCAACCCCGGCGCCTGGGCGCTGGAAGCGGGCTTCGTGTCCAGCGGCGCGTTCACCCTCACCGAGTGGAAACACAACGAATCCATGGTCTATACCAAGAACCCCAACTACTGGAACGCCGAGAACGTCAAGCTGGAGCGCCTGGAGCTCATGCTCAGCGCGGACGAAGTGGCCATCTACGCCGCCTACCAGGCCGGCGACCTCGACTTCATCGAGCAGGTTCCCGTCGACCAGGTGAAGTCGCTCCTGGGCACCCCCGAGTTCTACGTCGCAGGCCAGCTGGGCACCTACTTCACCATCTTCAACGTGAAATCCAAGATCTTTGACGGCATGACCGTCGAGCAGGCGGCCGCCTTCCGCAAGGCCATCGCCGTGCTGATCGACCGCCAGTACATCGTCGACACCGTCACCCAGACCGGCCAGCAGCTGGCCAACTCCTTCATCCCCGCCGGCATGCTCGACGGTCACGGCGGCGTGTTCAAGAAATCCGACGCCGACTACAACTACCCGGTGGAGGACGGCTATTTCAGCCTGACCCCCAGCGTGGAGAAGGCCGTGGAATACCTCAAGGAAGCCGGGCTGGAAGTCGGCGCTGACAACAAGCTGGTCAAGCCGCTGTCCCTGACCTACCTCCACAACACTTCCGCCGCCCATGCCGCGATTGCTGAGCTGATTCAGCAGGACCTGGCCCAGGTCGGCATCGAAGTGAACGTGCAGACCCAGGAGTGGAACGTGTTCCTCAACGAGCGCAAGGCCGGCAACTTCGACTTCGCCCGCCATGGCTGGATTGCGGACTTCAACGACCCGGTCAACATGCTGGAGATGTGGACCACGGATTCCGGCAA
>JAPXQZ010000112.1:0-5915 GCA_033813835.1 Clostridia bacterium
CTCGGAGATGTGTATAAGAGACAGCTCTACGATAAGTTCAATGATCGGCGTGATTTTCCCTTTACTGCCTGACGAGCCGAAGAACTGGATTTCTACCCTGTTTGCGGCAGCACGCTGCAACGGCCCGCCATAACGTACATCAGCTTTCTTCCGCGAACCGACCCCGCGTCAATACGGCCATCGCCCGAAACGATCAGAAAATCAGGGTTCCGGGCTCACATAGGCGCCGTCAGGCGCCGGAGCTATTGTAGCTGATGGGCTGGGCGTCCCGGATGCCCGGGGCTTCGCGTCAGGCCCGGAAAGCATCTCCAGGGTCATCGCGCCGGCGACGCCGTCCGCGTCCAGCCCGTGCTGTTCCTGGAACAGGCGGACCGCCTCCTTCGTGCCGTCAAAAAACTTGCCGTCGATCTCGCCATCGTAAAAGCCCAGGTCGGCCAGCCGCCGCTGCAGTTCCATGACCTCCGGGCCGATGGAGCCGACGCGGTAGAGGGGGGGCGGCGCCTTGAAGGCCAGGTCGGGCGGCGCCAGGGTGGGCGCCGGGGTCGTGGCGGCCAGCGCCTCGTAGTCCCGCCGCGCACGAACGGCCAGCACTGCCAGGATGACCGCCGCCGTCAGCAGCGCCGCCGCCAGCGCGATGACGCCCGCGCGCCGCCAGTCCGCCTTCCTCCGCGCCATACGCCCCCCTTGTCAATTACAGGCAGTATAGGGTCGCGCCCCATGCCCTGTCAAACCGCGGGGCTGCCGCCGGCGGGGCGCCGCTTCCTTGCCCGCGCGGGCGGGGTTTGGTACAATGGATGGAGAAAAGGAGGGCGTATGCGGAACTTTGTCGTGTTCGACCTGGACGGTACGCTGCTGGACACCCTGCCCGACATCGCCGGGGCGATGAACCGGGTGCTGTTCCGCCACGGGCTGCCCCAGCACCCGGAGGAGAGTTACAAGCTGTTTACCGGCAACGGCGCAAAGGTATTGACCCGGCGCGCGCTGGCGGGCTATGAAGCGCTGCTCGACACCGTGTACCCGGAGTACCTGGCGGATTACGGGGCGCACAACCGGGTCGATACGAAGCCCTACGCGGGGATTCCGGAGCTGCTGGAAGCGCTGGGGAAGCGCGGCGCGGCCCTGATGGTTTTTAGCAACAAGGACGACGCGGACACCCGGGACGTCGTCAGCCACTATTTCCCCGGCGTCGCATTCGCCGCCGTCGCCGGCAGCCGGCCGGACCTGCCGCTTAAGCCCGACCCCGCGGCGCTTTTCCGGATGATGGAGGCGCTGGACCTCAAGCCGGAGGACGGCGTCTACCTGGGCGACACGGTGATGGACATGCAGTGCGCGAAAGCCGCGGGGCTCTACGCCGTCGCCGCGCTGTGGGGCTTCCAGACCCGGGAGATGCTGGAGGCCGAACAGCCCGACCGCTTCATTGCCCATCCCCTGGAGCTGCTGGACGTCGCGGCGGAGCGGTTCCCGTCCCGGTGAATGGCGTTCCGGCGCGCCGCCGCGGGTGACCCGCAGAGGGCTTCGCCCTCCGTGACCACCAAACGATATTTCTTTGACAGTCCGGAAGCGCCTCCAGGCGCTTTTTTCTTGCCGGAACAGCGCGCGGGCGCCCGTCGTTTCGGCGCGTTGCCCCGCGGCGATGAAAAAAGTTCGCCCGCCCCCTTGCAAAACGGAAACGGATGGGGTATATTGGCTTCAGGTTTAGCACTCATCTCGAATGAGTGCTAACAACAGCAAGAGGAGCAAGGAGGAAACCATGAACGTCAAACCTTTGGGCGACCGGGTCGTCATCAAGAATGTGGAAAGCGAGGAAACCACCAAGGGCGGCATCATCCTGACGGGGACCGCCAAGGAGAAGCCCCAGATGGCGGAAGTCATCGCGGTGGGTCCGGGCGGCAACGTGGACGGCAAGGAAATCACGATGCACGTGAAGGCCGGGCAGAAAGTCATCTATTCCAAGTATGCCGGCACGGAAGTCAAGCTGGACGGCGAGGAGCTCATCATCGTGCGCCAGTCGGACATTCTGGCCGTTGTGGAATAACGTTAAGCGAAGGAGCGTATAGAAAATGGCAAAGCAGTTGAAGTTCGGCGACGACGCGCGCCGCGCCCTGGAAAAGGGCCTGAACACCCTGGCGGACACCGTCAAGATCACCCTGGGCCCCAAGGGCCGCAACGTGGTGCTGGACAAGAAGTACGGCGCCCCCTCCATCACCAACGACGGCGTGACCATCGCCAAGGAAATCGAGCTGAACGACCCCTTTGAGAACATGGGCGCGCAGCTGATCAAGGAAGTCGCCACCAAGACCAACGACGTGGCCGGCGACGGCACCACCACCGCGACGCTCCTGGCGCAGGCCATCGTGCGCGAGGGCCTGAAGAACCTGGCCGCCGGCGCCAACCCCATGGGCCTCAAGCGCGGCATCGAGAAGGCCACCGAGGCCGCCGTGGAGGCGCTCAAGGAAATGTCCCGCCCGGTCTCCGGCAAGCATGACATCGCGCAGGTCGCGGCCATCTCCGCCAGCGACGAGACGGTGGGCAAGCTGATTTCCGACGCCATGGACATCGTGGGCAACGACGGCGTCATCACCGTGGAAGAGTCCAAGACCATGCTCACCGAGCTGAACACCGTGGAAGGCATGCAGTTCGACCGCGGCTACGCCTCCGCCTACATGGTCACCGACCCGGACAAGATGGAGGCGGTCCTCGAGGATCCGCTCATCCTGATCACCGACAAGAAGATCAGCAACATCCAGGAAATCCTCCCCGTGCTGGAGCAGGTGGTGCAGGCCGGCAAGAAGCTGCTGATCATCGCCGAGGACGTGGAAGGCGAGGCGCTGGCCACCCTGGTGGTCAACAAGCTGCGCGGCACCTTCACCGGCGTCGCCGTCAAGGCCCCGGGCTTCGGCGACCGCCGCAAGGAAATGCTCCGCGACATCGCCATCCTGACGGGCGGCCAGGTCATCTCCGAAGAGCTGGGCCTGGAGCTGAAGGAAGCCACCCTGGACATGCTGGGCAGCGCCCACACCGTCAAGGTGGACAAGGAAAACACCACCATCATCGACGGCGCCGGCTCCAAGGAGGACATCAAGGCCCGCGTCGCCAGCATCAAGAACCAGATTGAGGAAACCACCAGCGACTACGACCGGGAGAAGCTGCAGGAGCGGCTGGCCAAGCTGGCCGGCGGCGTCGCGGTCATCCACGTGGGCGCGGCCACCGAGGTGGAGATGAAAGAGCGCAAGATGCGCATCGAGGACGCCCTGGCCGCCACCCGCGCGGCGGTGGAAGAGGGCATCGTGCCCGGCGGCGGCGTGAGCCTGCTCAACGCCATGGGCAAGGTGAAGGAAGCCATGGAGAAGGCCCAGAACGACGAGCGCACCGGCATGTCCATCGTGCTGCGCGCCATCGAGGAGCCCATCCGCCAGATCGCCGTCAACGGCGGCGTGGACGGCTCCATCATCATCGACACCATCGCCCGCAGCCAGAAGAAGGGCTTTGGCTACGACGTGGTCAAGGGCGACTACGTGGACATGATCGACCGCGGCATCATCGACCCGACCAAGGTGTCCCGCAGCGCGCTGCAGAACGCGGCCAGCATCGCGGCCCTGGTGCTCACCACCGAATCCCTGGTGACCGACATCCCCGCCCCCGAACCCGCGGCCCCGGCCGCCGGCGGCGGCATGGGCGGCATGTACTGAGATACGCCGGCCCGGACTGCAGGGGCTGCCGCGAACGCGGCAGCCCTTTTCATACGTCGAGAAACCTGTCAGCGACGCATTCGGCGTCCGGGGCGCGGCGCAAACGCGGGGGCTTCACCCCCGCTCCCCCGCCCGGGGCAACCGCCCGCCGGTGGATAAAACCTGGGAACGCCTGGAAAAACGGGCCTATCTGTGGATAAATTGTGGATAAATCCTTTGGCTGTGTTTTCTGACGTGAAATTGAAAGAAAAAAGCAAAAATAGTTGCATCTTGTGGTCAGGCCTCGTATAATACCCCCATATATAGTAGAGAGGGGCGAATGACCCGCATGACTTTTGGGGCAATGTTCGGCATCGCAGGGTGCGCGGCAGCCGCCCTGGCGCTGTACGCCTACTGCGCCAAAGCCGAGCGCGACGAGGAAGCACAGCTGCTGCGCCTGCGGGAGAGCCCCCTCTACCTCCAGCTGTGGCAGCGGCTCCACGAACTCTCCCTCCACGACCTGGACCAGGTGCGCATCGAATGCAGCGGCGTCACCGTCACCAGCGTCTGCCCCGCCCACACCCTGCTGTCCTTCCCCTTCAAGCACAACGGCAACAGCAAGCGCAACGACGCCTTCACCCGGCTGTATGCCGAGCTCATCGCGCGCGACTTCCCCGTCTTCACGCACCCCGGCGCCTACAAGCTCAAGCGCTACCGCGTCTACCGCGTCAACGGCAAGCCGGAGGAGGCCTACGCCTTCATCATGCGCCGCGGCTACAAAGACTTCCTGCTCACCGAGCGCTGCCCCGCGCAGCTGCGGATTTTATAAGGGGAGAAAAACAAGGAGAAAAGACGCCGGGGGACATCCCCCCGGACTCCCGGCCTGAGGATTTCATCCCCTGGCCGCATTTTTATTCGCAGAGCAGCAGTTCGTTCACCCGGCGGCGCCGGCCGGGATTATCTCAGGGCAGGGGGATGGCTGCTGGATGAACCTCAGTCCCCTTAGTTCATGCCCCGAACAATCCGCGGGGAGCCGGCTTTTGGGTTGGAGGTCAATCGGTCCGAATTCAATGGGAATCGCTCCGAAAAACAGGCAAGGGTCCAGGTCGGGGTCGGGCGTCACCTTGGCGCGGAACCCTCGGTGCCACGCCTCTGTCCTGTTCTCGATGCATAGGCGGTACACGATGAAATCGCCGTCCGCCTGCCGGATTACCCGGGCCGGGTACAGCGTAATCAGGAAGCGCTGGCTGACGTCGTCAAGCACCATCCCGCCCACAGGGCTGTCGGCATTGGCATCGCAGCCGCACCGGCAGCCGCAGTTTCCGCCGCGGAAGCAGCCGCATCCAGTCAAAGAATCGTCAGCAACAGCAAGGAACAAACTCTCTTCATTTTCCGCTTCACTCTTTCTCTCCTCTTCTGCAAGGGTGCTTCCAAAGCCCGCTGATCCGCCGGTTCAGGAAACCACGGCTAAGCGGCGGATAGCTGAATGAGTCGATTGCATTTGCGGGCGTCACGCATCGGGCAGTTTGGGAAGCTTTGCCTCCAGCCTGTCCTCCGCGTACTGCTTCAAGAGCCCCGCCGGCACGCGGGCGGGTGGCTCCCCGGCCCTGTCGATGCCGGAAACCAGCACCCGGCGCAGCCAGGACAGTTCCTCCGGGGACAGCCGCAGGCGCTCCGGCGCCTGCCCGGCGCACGCAGCGCAGGCGACGCCGCCCTCCTGCGATAGCAGCCAGCCGGGCTCCTCCCCCATCTCCCTGTCGCACAGGACGCACTGGGAAAGTCGGGGCATAAACCCGATGACCGACGCGAAATGCAGCAGGAACGCGCAGGTGACCGCCCGGGGCGGCAGGCTGCCGTAGGCGAGCCGGGACAGCGAGCGCGCGAGCAGCAGGAACAGGTGGGGCGCCGGCTCCTCCGGCTGGGCGGCCTGCAGGGCCGCGGCCGCCATCAGGGCGGCGTGCCCCAGGCGCTCATAGTCCAGCCGCAGGGGGTAGAAGCTGTCCAGCACGCCGGCGGAATGGACGATCTCCCGCCCCCGGCCCGCAAACAGCACGTACTCCCCCATCGTCAGCCGCTCGCTCGCGGCCAGCAGGGGGCTTTTGGGCTTGCGGCAGCCGCGGCACAGGGCGTCCGCCCGGCCCCAGTCGGGGCTGAGCAGGGTGAGGATGCGGTCGTTCTCGCGCCAGTCGGCGCGCTGCAGGACGATGGCCTGGGAGGTGCGGTAGGGCAAGGGGGCCGCCTTTCTGT
>JAPXQZ010000113.1:0-5889 GCA_033813835.1 Clostridia bacterium
CATTTCCGCCAGACGCGCTGTTGTATCGTCCGGAACCCCATGTTACAATACCATAAGGACATAAAGCGAACGGCCTTGGGGCCAAGTGTCATCAAAGGAGGATTTATGGATTATCCGAAAATCGGCATCCGTCCCATTATCGACGGCCGCTGGGGCGGAGTCCGGGAGAGCCTGGAAAAGCAAACCATGGATATGGCCAAATCGGCCGCGAAATTGATCGGGACCCTTCGCTATCCGGACGGCGAGCCGGTGCAGTGCGTCATTAGTGACAGCACCATCGGCGGAGGAGCTGAGGCGGCGGCGTGCGAGCGCAAATTCTCGAAAGAAAACGTAGTCGCCACCTTGTCGGTCACCCGTTCCTGGTGCTACGGCATGGAGACCATGGACCTGAATCCCGGCACCCTCAAGGCGGTCTGGGGTTTCAACGGCACTGAGCGCCCCGGCGCGGTGTATCTGGCTGCCGTCATGGCCGCCTACGCCCAGAAAGGCCTGCCCGCCTTTTCGATTTACGGCCGGGACGTGCAGGACCTGGACGACACGCGCATCCCCGCGGACGTGGAGGAAAAGCTGCTTCGCTTCGCCCGCGCGGCGGTGGCGGTGGGCTGGATGAAGAACAAGTCCTACGTCAACATGGGCGGCGTATCCATGGGGATCGCAGGATCCTACTGCGACATGAATATGTTCTCCAAGTTCTTCGGCATCCGCGCGGAGTTCGTCGACATGACCGACATCCTGCGCCGCATCCACCTGGGCATCTATGATCCGGTTGAATACAAGAAAGCGCTTGCCTGGATCAAAAAGAACTGCAAGGAAGGGTACGACGTCAACGCGGGTAAGAAGCTGCCCGGCATCGTAACCAACAGCAAGGTAGTCCCGGCGAACAAGGACTGGGAGTTCATCGCCAAACTGACCCTCGTTATCCGCGACCTGCTCTACGGCAACGAGAAGCTTAAGGAACTGGGCTGGCATGAGGAGGCCCTCGGCAAAAACGCGGTCGCCGGCGGCTTCCAGGGCCAGCGCGCCTGGACGGACTGGTTGCCCAACGCGGACTTTACCGAGGCCATCCTGGCTTCCACCTTCGACTGGAACGGCGCGCGCCAGCCGACGGCTTTCGCCACCGAGAACGATACCCTAAACGGCGTCGCGATGATGCTGGGAACCCTGGTCACCAACTCCGCCCCCTGCTTCCACGACGTGCGCACCTACTGGAGTCCGGAAGCGGCCCGCCGCGTGACCGGCTGGAAGCCAGCCGGCAAGGCGAAGGACGGCTTTATCCACCTTATCAATTCCGGCGCCACGGCGCTGGACGGTTCCGGCGCGGCGGTGGACGCGAAGGGCAAGCATTGCATGAAGCCTTTCTGGGAGATGACCAGGAAGGATATCAGCGCCTGCCTCGCGGCGACGGACTGGGAGCGCGCCAACTATGAATATTTCCGCGGCGGCGGGTTCAGCAGCCACTTCAAGAATGAGCACGAGATGCCCGTCACCCTGCTGCGGGTCAACATCATCGACGGCATTGGGCCTGTGCTGCAGATTGCCGAGGGCGAGACCGTTCGCCTGCCGGACGATGCGCACGAGACCATCATGAACCGCACCGACCGCACCTGGCCCTGCACCTGGTTTGCGCCGCGCGTCACCGGTGAAGGCCCGTTCAAGGACATCTATTCCGTCATGGCCAACTGGGGCTCCAACCACGGCGTGACAGTCTATGGCCACGTTGGGGCGGACCTGATTACCCTAGCTTCCATGCTGCGCATCCCGGTGTCCATGCACAACGTGGCGCCGGAAAAGGTTTACCGGCCACACAGCTGGGCGGCCTTCGGCACCGCCGACCCCGAAGCGGCGGATTACCAGGCTTGCAAAGCCTACGGCCCGCTGTACGGCTGACCCGGGGGCGCCTGCCGGCCATGCGGCAGGCGCTTTTTCTTTTGGCCGGCGATGCGATTTGGAGCGAACATGAAACCGCTGTCTGACATGATCCTGGCTGAGCTGCTCTCCCCGGAGGGGATTGACTGCGACTGCGGGCGCAAGCATAAGGTGGATATGCGCTTTTTCCATATGGGGGAGGACGCCGTGGAGGCGCTGCCCGAAGCCCTTTCCCTTTGCGGCGTGACCCGCCCCTTCATCATCAGCGACCGGAATACGCGTGAAGCGGCCTGGCCGCTGGTGGATCCGGTGCTGAGGCGTGCCGGCATCCTCTATGGGGAGTATGCGTACAGCAAAAGCCACCTGGAGCCGGATGAGCATGCCCTGGGCAGCCTGGCGATGGCGTTTGATCCCCGGTGCGACGGCATCCTGGTCTTAGGCTCCGGCGTACTCAACGACGTGGGCAAGGTGTTTTCCCACGCCCTCCGCCTGCCGTCCCTGGTTGTAGCGACCGCCCCCTCCATGGACGGCTACGCCTCGGACAACGCTTCCATGATCCGCGACCGCGTCAAGGTTTCCCTTTACAACGCCTGCCCCAAGGCCGTCATCGCGGATACCCGGATTCTCTGCGCGGCGCCGGAGCGCCTGCTGCAGGCCGGGCTGGGGGATATGGTGGCCAAATATCTCTCCATCTGCGAATGGCGCATTTCTCACCTTGTCACGGACGAATACTACTGTGAGAACGTCGCGGGCCTGGTGCGCGCCTCCCTGCGACGCGTCATCGACTCGGCGGAAGGCTTGAAGCGGCGCGACGAAACCGCGGTGCGCAACGTGATGGAAGGCCTGCTGCTTTCCGGCGTCGCCATGGCCTTTGCGCAGGTATCCCGCCCGGCTTCGGGGCTGGAGCACTACTTCTCCCATATGTGGGAGATGATGGCGCTGGACCGTGGCCTTCCCCAGGAGCTCCACGGCATTCAGGTGGGCGTCGGTTCCCTGCTCACCCTGGAAATCTGGGAGTGGCTTCGCGTCCGGACGCCCAGCCGGGAAACGGCGGAACGGTTCGTCAGAGCTTTTGACGAACAAGCCTGGGAAGACATGGTGCGCCGCATCTTCGGTACCGCCGCGGACACCATCCTCGCAGCCGCGAAAAAGGAAGGCCGCAATGACCGCACCGCGCACGCGCAGCGCCTGGAACGCATCATCACCCGCTGGCCGGATATCCTGCAAATCGTTCAGGAAGAACTGCCGCCGCGGGCAGGCGTGGAGCGTCTGATGCGCGGGCTCGGGATGCCCATGACGCCGGAGGACATCGGGTTTACCGGCGTGGACACCCGTGACGCGCTGCTGGGTTCCCGTGAAATCCGCAATAAGTACCTGACCGGCACCCTGCTGTGGGACCTGGGGCTGCTCTACGATTTGCCATTCCCATTCGACCGGGTAGCTTCCCCGGGGATTGACGCCTGAGCGAGAACGGAAAACCAATCTGCGCGATGAAAACGACGGAGGAGAAAGTCATGAAACAAAGTCGATTCTTAACGCTGATTCTTGCCCTCTTGCTGGCGCTGTCTGCCCTGGGGCCGGGCATTTTGGCGGACGCGACTGCAGGCCAGGGCATCGACGTGCTGGTTTCCTACGAGGACGTCAATGGCGTTCTGCTGGCAACCGACGTGGCGACCTTTTATCCCGGGGTCAATGAGTACAGCGCCATTGATGCTTTTGTGCCGGCCGGCTATACCCTGGTAGGCGAACGGACGGTCAGCGTCACCCTGCAGTCCAACGGACAGATGGTACCCGGCCGGGTCGTCTTCCTCTATGAGCGGCAAAGCGCACAGCAAGTCCCGGCACTGCAGTCTCCGCAGCCGGCGCCCCAACCGGCTAATCCCCTGGTTCGCGCGGGCCAGACGGTAACCTTCGGCCGCTACGAGCAGGACAGGGATCAGCAAAATGGCCCCGACCCCATCGCTTGGCGCGTGCTGGAGGTGCGGAGCGACCAGGCACTGCTGCTATCGGAGAAGAACCTGGAATGCCGGCCATACCACAACCGTAACGAAGCGGTTACCTGGGAAACCAGCGACGCGCGGAGTTGGCTGAACAGCGAGTTCCTCTACAGGGCTTTCACGGCTGAGGAAATGGCATTCATCCAGCTGAGCCACGTTTTCACGCCGGACAACCGCGTCACCGGCACCTATGGCGGCAGGGACACACAGGATTACGTCTTCCTGCTGGATATCAACGAGGTAGAATATTACTTTCCCAAGAGTACCCCGCGCAAGGCGGTCAACACCCGTCACGCCAACCTCCAGGGTGCAGTCAACAAGTATAACTACGGTACCTGGTGGTTGCGCTCCAGCGGCTCCTACGAAAAGAACGCCGCCATTGTCAACGGGGACGGCATCATCGGATACAAGGGCTATTATATGCGTGACAAGACCTACGTATATCGTCCCGCGATGTGGGTGAACACGTCAGCCTTCGGCTACTGAACTAACCGCTCAGAAGCACCATGACGCGCGCCATTCCGGCGCGCGTTCCCTGTCAGACAAGGAGGAAGGACTGCGCAATGCCCATTTTTCAGTTGACCCTGTGCTATGAAGGCACGCGCTACGACGGCTGGCAAAAGCAGGGCAACACGTCCAAAACCCTCCAGCAGCGCGTGGAGGCCGCGCTGTCGGAGGCGCTGTCCCAGCCGGTCGCGGTCGCGGGTTCCGGTAGGACCGACGCCGGCGTTCATGCCCGCGCGCAGGTCGCCAGTTTTCGTGCTGAAAAACAAAATCCGGGGACCCTTTTATTGATAGGGTTCCCGGTGGTGGAGCATAGCGGATTCGAACCGCTGACCTCGACAATGCGAATGTCGCGCGCTAACGAACCAATCCTACTTTCGCCCCAGGATAAATAAAAAAGCTTGAGATTACACTGCGATTGCTTGGATTCTGGGATCGGATTCGGATGATTGTAGCAGAGATTGGTCCAATGAATCGGATAGGTTGAATTCCTCTATCGTCACAAAGAATTTGATGGTTAGTTGATAATCGCGGCTAACTTCAATGCGCTCTATCAGCCGTGCCAGTATCATTTTCCTGGTGTCATTGTCAGCATGGTCAAATTCCTTTGCCCAGTCAGTAATGGATCTGTACTGCTCACTGAGATACTGAAGACGTGCATCTTCTGTATCCTTCTCTTGCTGGCAGGCAATCAGTTTTGATTCCGCTTGAGCAAGCGCTGACTTGTTCTCATCCAGCATGGACCTCAGTAAATCCGTTTCAAAGGCGCTTTCCCCTTGGAGCGACTTCATGACCTCCTGCCGGAGGGTAATCTGTTGCTTTTGAAGCTTTTCCAGCTCTGTTTGAGCAATTCTTGACTGTGCATTTTGCCTTTTGCGGATCTGCTGACGCACCCTTTCCCGCCACACCATATCCACCGATTGCTGAATGTCGCTAAAAAACTGGTGCAAGATTTGGAGAACAGCCGCTTCGATTTTCTTTGCGGAGTAAACGGTCTGGCCTGCACAGTTTTTCGCCTTTACTGACCCGTTGTAGCAGCGATAGATTGGACGGTGGTAAGCTGCATCGGCCCGCTGTTTGGTGCAGTATGTGCCAACCAGCTTATGTCCACAGTGCGCACAGTAGGCAATCCCGGAGAGAAGGGTTGCGCCGTATACTGAGGTTTTGCTTTTTGCTTCTATGGGCAAGAGGGCATTTTCCGATTGTCTCTGCTCCGCATAATGATGCTGGATGCGGCGCTTCATCGCAAGTTGAGCGAAATGGAAATCCGAATCCGAGATGAGTCTGAGTGCTTCAATCGGCTCTGACACCGTATCGTTCATGTGCAGGCGGCCGGCATAGAGAGGATTTCGAAGCATGCTCCGCACTGTTTGGGCAGTCCAGACCTTATCCAAATCGGGATATGCTTCATTCATGTAATTCGCGATGCGCAGCGTTCCCATTCCTTGATTGCAGGATAGCATGAAAACTTTCTGGACAATCGGGCCTTCTATCTCATCAATCATCGGATCAAGAAGCTGCC
>JAPXQZ010000114.1:0-5887 GCA_033813835.1 Clostridia bacterium
CGGCGTCCTTCACGTAGGTGGGTTTGAGGGTCTCCGTGCCGTCCCGGCTGACGAAGCCGATCTTCCTGTCCAGTTCCACCGGCGCATAGCCGCGCACGAAGGTCAGGGTGTCGGGCCCCACGGACAGGCCGCGGACGTAGGTGATGACGACGTCGTCGTACAGGAAGGGCACCACCGCGTTGCCCTGCTCGTCCAGCACCCCCATCTTGCCGTCGCGCTCCTGCTTCGCGCGGATAAAGCCGCCAGAGTAGTCGTAGAGGTTTTCAAACGCTGGCTTGACCATCAGGGCGCCGTCCGGGCCTAAGCGGCCGGCCTTGCCCTTGTCGCTGGTCCTGAAGGTGCCGTCGTAGCGGTTGTAGCCGCTGACTTCATAGGGCGTGGCGAATACCGCCTGCCCGTCGCCGGCGCGCCGGACCTCCCACTGGTCGCCGTTCTTTTCAAAGACGTAGCCGTAATAGACTTTCTCCGCCTCGCCCAGGGGCGTGAAGTCCGCGCCATAGACGGTGTTCTTGCCCTGCAGGTCCTCCACCACCAGGAAGCCGGGGTAGACGTTCACGGAGTCGTAGCCGTCCCGGGGGATCGAACCCACCGCCTTTCCGGTCTTCATATTGTAGAACGTGCGGTCCTCCACAAGGTAGTATCCGCTGCCGTAGCCTCCGAAGAGGGCCTGGTAGTCGTAGTTCTCCTTGGTGGATTCCTTCAGCCGGATGGCGGACACTCATTCCGCGGAGAGCACCTCCAGTTCGCCGTACTCAAAGGGAATGAGCACCTCCCCCTTCGTGTTGATCAGCCCCCTGCCGTTGAGCTGGTCCAGTTTGGCGGCATAGACGTACCCCCAGGGGTTGTCGCTGCGCAGGTCATAGTATTCGTTGGGCACCAGCACGGTGCCGTCGGGACCCATGATGCCGGCCATGCCGAAGGGTTCGTTGCGAAAGACGACCAGGTTGGTAGAGCCCAGGAACTCGCCGTTTTTCACCTCATAGACTTTCTCCAGCCGGTCCGCCTCCCCGCCCATTGCGGGAGGGGTCAGGGCCAGCAGTATCAACAGGCTGAGCAGGATCAAGAGAGATATCTTCAAGGGTGCGCTCCTTTCCTGGCGGCGCGGAGATTGAACATTTCGGGCGCCGCCGGTGACGATAGGATGATCCCCGCGGCGAAGCCCGCCCTTCCGGGCGGGCTTCGCGTGTCAGAGAAGTGCCCGCGTGCGCTGGCTTTGTCGGGAACTGCGGCGATTGGACGCCCTCAGCCCTTCAGGTTCTTCTCCCGGGAACGGGCGACGTATTTCCCGATTGCCTTCGGGTCGTCCAGGAACTCGAACGCCAGCTTGTAAATGCGGCGCTCGCCAGGCGAGAGCGTCACCAGCAGGCCGTCCCGGCGCGCGGCGGGACGGCCCATGACGCCGGAGGTCGTGGGCTCCAGCCCCAGGGCGTAATCCCCTTCGCGCATGCACTTCCACTCGCACAGCAGCGGCAGGGCCCTGCCATCGAACTTCACCACGCAGGCCTGGCCCAGCGCCTCGTTGTGCAGCATCGCGAAGGCGTCCTCGCCCTGCCCCGTGTGGAAGAAGCACTCCTCCGGCCGCTGGGCGCCGGGTTCCTCCATCAGGTGGTATTTCTTCAGCCCCTTCTTCGCGTCCGCGTCCCGGGGGGCGACGTCCCTGGCGCTGCTGTAGACCCGCGCGCCCGCGTCCAGCAGGGGATAGCCGAAGTTGACGTGGTAGACCAGCATCAGCGGGCTGTCGAAATGCCCCTGGTTCTCCACCGTGTCCTCCAGCGTCAGCAGGTCCTTTTCCGTATGCAGCTTCAGCTCCCTTTTGACGACCAGGTTCTCGCCGAACACCTGATTCTGCCGGACTTCGCCGGAGACCCGCAGCACAGCCTCCCCGCGCTCGTACACCGTTTCCGCGCAGACCTTGCCCGCCGGGGTGTTGCTGAACGGCCCGTGCAGGCCGTAGGCCATCCCGTCCTCCTCGTGCGACGCGCCGGCGTAGCTGATGCCGCAGGTGGTCAGGAAACCCGCGTAGAACTGCCGCAGGAAGCCGCGCCCGCCCTCCTCCTGGTACAGCGCGGGGCTCTTGACGCCGGTCTTGGACAAGAAGGCCGCCTGCTTCCCCTGAAACCGCAGGCTGCTCACGTCCAGGCCGCGGTCGGCCAGCACCGTCAGCTGCACGCCGCGCCCGTTGTCCAGGTCCATCGCGCGCACCCCGCGGGCCGGGCCGTCGTTGTACACGTAGTCCTTCCAGCCGCAAAAGGCGTTCAGGTCGCCGATCTTGCGCCGCAGCGCCTGTTCCTGGTTCTGTTTCATCGGGGACTCTCCTTTATGAAAGTATGGGGTCTGCCGACCTATTATAGCAGAATCCGGCGGCCGGCGGCACCTCGTCCAGCGGCGGGGGCGCCGCGGGACGACCCGCGTTGAAAGGCGGCCATCCTCCGTGCTACAATAGCCCGGAAACGACGATATTTCCCGCGGTTCTTGCCGCGGGCGGCGGGGGTGGCGTATGCGGGCAGTCATGTACGGGGCGGGCAATATCGGCCGCGGGTTCGTGGGCGCGCTGATGAGCCGCGCGGGCTACCGCGTGGCCTTTGTGGACGTGGACCGCGACCTGGTGGCCCGGCTCAACGCCGCGGGGGAATACACCCTGCGGGTCATCGGGGCCGACGGGCACCAGGACACCCTGATTACCAACGTTCATGCCGTGGACGGCACGCGGGAGGAGGAAGTCGTCCGCGCCGTCGCGGAATGCGACCTGATGGCCACCGCCGTGGGCGCGCGAATCCTGCCGCGCATCGCGCCGCTGCTGGCACGGGGCATCCGGGAGCGTTTCCGGACAGGCCGCCCGCCCCTGAACATCATCATCTGCGAAAACCTGATGGACGCCAACCATGTGCTGGAGGGGCTCATCAAGGCGGAGCTGACGCCGGAGGAGCAGGCGCGTTTCGACCGCGAGGTCGGCCTGGTGGAGGCCTCCATCGGCCGGATGGTGCCGGTGCAGACAGAGCAGATGCGCGAGGGCGACCCCCTGCGCGTGTGCGTGGAGGCTTACGCCTTCCTGCCGGTGGATCGGGACGCCTTCCGCGGGGACATCCCCCCCATGGAGGGCCTGGTGCCCTACTCGCCCTTTGACTACTACCTGCGCCGCAAGCTCTACCTGCACAACATGGGCCACGCCGGCTGCGCCTACCTGGGCACGTACCTGGGCAAAACCTACATCTACGAATCCATCGGCATCCACGGCGTCGAGCTGCTCACCCGCGCCGCGATGGCGGAGAGCATCGCCGCGCTGTCCAAGAAATACCAGGTCCCCGCCCAGGAACTCATGGACCACCGGGACGACCTGGTTTACCGCTTCCACAACAAGGCCCTGGGCGACAGCTGCGCCCGCGTGGGCGCGGACATCCCCCGCAAGATGGCGCCGGAGGACCGCCTCATCGGCGCCGCCCGGCTGTGCCAGTCCCAGGGCATCCCCCCGGTCTATATCGCGCTGAACGCCGGAGCCGCCCTCTATCACTACCTGAACGACGGAAAATCCGCCCAGGACGAGGCCGCGGCCCGGCAAGCCCTGCGGGAATTAAGCGGCCTGAACCCCGAGGATGAGCTCGCGCTGCTCATCCTGCGCTTCCACCGCCTCTTCGCCCAGGGCGCTTCCCTGGACGCGCTCATCCGCTTCGCCCGGGAAGAAAAGCACCGGCTCGTCGGGCCGGTGGTATAACAGGGTCCGGGGAGGAACTCCCCGCCTTTTTTGTACCTGTGCTTTACTCCCGCGGCTTTTCACCCTTCGCGTCGGCGAGGACGACGCGGTAGCCGTCCGGGTCGGACAGCCACAGCTCGCGCTTGCCGGAAAAGGGGTTGACGGCGTCCTTTTCGACGGGAATCGCGTGCCCGCGGACGCGCGCGAGCAGGGCGCCGAAATCTTCCGCCTCAAACCACAG
This sequence comes from Clostridia bacterium, assembly GCA_033813835.1. GTDB lineage: Bacteria > Bacillota > Clostridia > Christensenellales > Aristaeellaceae > UBA6115. The sequence continues at coordinate 3,930 of JAPXQZ010000114.1, forward strand.
CAGCACGCCGCTGCCGGCAGGCGCGTCCAGGTCGCGCAGCGGGCCGTGGCTGGCGTCCGGCTGGCAGTCGTGCAGTTGCAGCACCAGGCGGCCCTTGACCAGCAGCTGCTCATATTCCTCCCCGCCGTGGCCGCAGGCCGCGCCCAGCAGGCGCTCGTAAAACAAGGCGGAGGCGCGCACGTCCCTGACGGCGATCATCGGAATGGGGTTCATGGGGAACCCTCCTTCTTTCCGGTTTCCGGCCCGGGCTTTTCCCGGCGGCTGAAGATAAAGAAGCGGCTGGCCAGGTAGTTGAAGATGACGACCAGCACGTTCATGATGAGCTTGGACGGCTTGTCGCCCATGACCAACAGGAAGAGGTTGAACAGCAGCAGGTCGAACAGCACCGCGCCCAGGGCGCGGGAGGAGACGAAAAGCCAGAACTCCCGGAGCCGCCGGGTCCTGCGGCCGTCGCTTTCAAACACGTAGCGCCGGTTGGTGAAATAGGCGAACAGCACGCTGAGAATCCAGGCCACGGCCTGGGACAGGGTGGCGGTCAGGCGGTAAGGCCCGCTGTTGCGTTCCATGTCAGAAAGCCCGAGAGCCGCGGTCAAAACCAGATAGACCGCCCAGTTGACCAGGGTGGTCAGGACGCCGAACACCAGGTAGGCGCCCAGCTCGTACAGGCGGGGCTTGTCCCGCTTGAAAGCCCGCAGTTTTTCCCTCAATCCGCTTCCCTTTCGTCATCCGGCTCCAGGCTGCCGTCGTCCCCCCGGGCGTAGGCCGCGCTCAGGACGTCCTCCACCCGCATCGTCCGGGGCGTTTTCCCGCGCGCGGGCAGATAATCAAAGTCCGTATCCCCCAGGCGGATAACCCGGACGCCGCCGCTTTTCATCCCGCCCTCCGCCAGCCACACCAGCTTGACGGCGCGGCCCCGGCGCAGGGAATACTCCAGGAACCGGCGCACCATCCTATCCCTCCGGCACGCGGTAGACGCGGTAGTCCGGGTTCTCGTACACCAATTCGAACAGCGCGTCCAGGGCCTGCGCGCGGCCGCCCAGCGAACGCTCATAGGGGCCCAGCAGAATGTACCCCGCGCCGTAGCGCCGGGGGACGTCCCGGTGCGCCGCCGGGTCGGCGTAAAAAGCGCGCAGGTCTTCCTGCCGGGCCTGGGTGTCAAAGCCGTGGTAGTACAGCCACAGGTCCGGCCCGCAGATAATCTCGCGCCCGGCCAGGGAGGCGACGGGGTTGAGGTGCTGGGTTCCGGTCACAAACCGGCTGTCCCGGGGGGTGTTCTCCCGCGCGAACTCCGCCACCGCCGCGTCTTCCGCGGAAAACATCGGGTAATCGCTGACGGTCTCCCTGATGAGAGCGAGGGCGCCGGACGTGAACATCAAAACCGCCGCCAGCCCCGCGATGAGCGGCCGCGCGCGCAGGCCCTTGAGCCGCCCGAACAAGCCCATGGCGTAATCGGCGGCCGGCATCGCGCAAAGCGCCCACCAGACGTAGAACAGCTTGTTGTTGTCGTACTCGTTGGGCTGGAAAACCACCAGCTCAGCGACAAGGAAGATGCAGAAGGCGCCCAGGAACAGCCGGCGGAAAAAGCTGTCCTTTTCAAACAAGGCGAACACCGTCAGCAGGAAGGGCAGCCCGATGTTCTTCAGGTAAAACCAGGGGTAGAGGTCCTGCAGGCCGCCACCGCCCGGGTTATTGACCCAGTTGAACTGCAGGCGCAGGAATCCGCCCTGCCCGGCCTGCCCGAAGGTGAACAGCAGCAGTTGGGGCAGCGCCAGCAGGGCGGCGACGCCGCCATAGAACAGGAAAGGGGCAAGCTTTTCCTTTTTCGCCAGCCCATACAGCAGAAAGCCCGCGCTGGCCAGCGCCAGCGCCAGGAAGGAGTGCGTGTGAATGAGGGGCAGCCCGCCCGCCATCAGGCCCAGCAGCAGGGTCTGCCGCCGGTCCCACACCCCTTCCTTCAC
>JAPXQZ010000115.1:0-5885 GCA_033813835.1 Clostridia bacterium
CCGCGTCCGGCCAGGGGTAGGCCTCGATTTCGTCCAGGCTCGCGCCCTGCAGCGGGTGGCGGACGGGTTGCCCGTAGCCGTAGCCCCTGCGGTCCACGCCGAAGACGGAGCGGTTGATGCCCCGGGCGCCCAGCAGGGCGGCGTCCAGGTGGGCCGGCCCGGCGAAGCGGGGGAAGACCCGGCGGAAATCGTCGTGGAGGCGGAGCCGGACGGCCTCCGCGTCCGGGAGGCCCAGCTCCCGCTGCGCCTTGGCCAGGAACTCGGGCGACAGGCCGAACCAGATCGGCACGCGGTCGGGCTCCCGGTGGGCCAGGGCGGCAAGGACGCGCTCGCGGGAGGTCACGTTCCCGCCGTTCCCAGCTTCCGGTCAAGCTCCGCGAGCTCCCGTTCGATGCGCGCCAAGTCCAGGGGGTAGGTTCCGTACTCCCGCGCGATGCGGACGAAGTAGGCGTAGCTTTCCGGCGCGACGCCCAGGGAAACGGAATGGTCCGACTGCGGGATATACAGCCCTTCGGCCGCCCCGGTCAATTTGTAGAGCAGCTCCCGGCGGATGCGATCCTCGTCCCCGCTCTCCAGCTCGCGCACGTCGATGTTGCCGACGAAGGCCAGGCGGTTGCCCAGCTGCTTGCGCAGTTCCGGCACCTTCAGCCCGGCCTTGCACTCCAGGGGGTTATAGCCGTCCAGCCCGATTTCGATGAAATCCTCATACAGGCTCGACGCGTTGCCGCAGCCGTGGTAAATGACCATCAGCCCGGCGTCGTGGCACATGCGGATGAGGTTCTTCACGATGGGCTTGTAGGTTTTTCGCCAGAAGTCCGGGCTGAACATCATGCCGTTGCGGTAGGCCACATCGCCCCAGATGTACATGCCCTGCAGGCGCCCCTTCGCGTAGCGGAGCTGGCCTTCCACGATGCCGTAGAGGAACTGCGCGGCGCGGTCCAGGAAGGCGGAGAAGAGCTCCGGCTCGTCCACCGGGAAAATCAGGGCGTTCTCCGTGCCGATGCAGCGCCAGATGAACTCATACCCGTCGCAGATGGAGCCGAAGAGCACGAAATCGTCCTTGTAGCTGTCCAGCCGGTCCGACCAGGCGGGCAGGTTGCGGTTGATGGCGTCCCCCACGCCGTTGATCTGGTCGTCGCCGCCTTCCAGGTAGCGCCGCGGGTCCAGGGGGTCCTCAAAGGCGTAGGCGGCCATGTCCTCCGGCGCCTCGACCAGGAACTTCTCAAAGGAAGGCATGGGCGCCGTCGCGGTGCGCCGGATGGTCGCCCCGAAGCCCGTGCGCAGCGCGGTATGGACGCCGTCGTCAAAGAGCACCTCGAAAGGCTGGATTTTGGGGTCCATGTTGGGGTTGACCACGACGTAGTCCAGGTCGTAGTAGCGATAGGGGTCAAACCCCTCGCCGCGCAGCGCCTTTTCGCGCTTCAGGTACCCGGTCCAGAAAAAATCGCTGACGGGCACCCGGTCGGGAATCCCACCGGTCAGCGCCTTGCGCACGCGGTCCAGTTTGGCGGCCACCTTCTCGTTCATCGTGAGCTCCTTTTTCCGCTGGTTCGGGCGGCGACGGCCGGCCCGGTCTGCTCGCCAGAGCAGTGAGGGGTGCCCCCCTCAGTCCGTGTGGAAGACCTCTTCCATGTCGCTCCACCATTCGCCCGGCGCCCGGTTCGCCAGCGGCTCCTGGCAGGGCTTGCACTCCGCCCACCACTCCTGCGTCAGGGGGTCGGCGGCCATCTTGGCCATGTCCGCCGCGAAATCGTCGCCGACGTACTCGAAATAGGCGAACAGCTGCCCGTCCCGGTGGAAGATGGAGTAGTTCCGGATGTTGCACGCCCGGATCATGTCCAGCACGCCCGGCCAGGCGTCCGCGTGCAGCTTTCGGTAGTATTCGGCCTTTTCGGGCTTCAGGCCGATCACCTGTCCCATGCGTTTCATATCCCGCGCTCCTTTTCCCGCGCGCAGGCGCGGGAGGCCGGGGCCGCCCCGAAGGACGGCCCCGGGATGCCGTTTACCACTGCACCGGGTAGAAATTGTCCACGTTCTCTTTGGTGATGATCTGCTGGGCCAGGTACCCGATGGCGGGAACCTCCTGGCCGTCGAAGTACTTGGCCATCGCGTAGATGGCGGCCGCGCCGTCGCCCTCGGCGGTCTGGTAGGTGATGGCGAGCAGCTTGCCTTCCTTCACGTAGTCCTGTCCGGTCTTGGAGTTGCCGGCGGCGACGAGCAGCACGTCGCTGCGGCCGGCTTCGTTGAGCGCGTCGATGGCGCCGATGGCCTGGGCGGAGTCGTCCGCCAGGAAGATGGCCTTCAGCTCGGGGCCGAAGCGGGTCAGCCAGTCGGCGACGACCTGCTTGCAGGCGACCGCGTCAAAGCCGGGGGTCTGGATGTCCAGGGTCTTGATGCCCGGGGCTGTGACCGCAAACTGCGTGATGGGGCCGTAGGTGCGGGCGTAGTAGGGGGAGGTGCCGGCGTTGTGGGTGATGTAGGCGATGCCGCCCTCGTTATTCATGGCCTTGGCTAGCACGTCGGACAGCTTGCGCATCTGGCCCCAGTCGTCCGGACCGGTCCAGCAGACCATGTACTTCATGGCGTCGGAGGTGGTCAGGGTGTTGGTGCCGAAGGCGGGGATGCCGGCGTCGTTGATCTTCTTGAACTGCTGCACCGCGGACTCGGCGTTGAGCGGGATGAGCGCGATGGCGTCGGGCTGGAGGTTGATGGCGGTGTCAATCATCTGGTTCTGGGTCGCCAGGTCCCAGTTGGGGTCCATGATCTCGACGTTGATGCCGAAGAAGTCGGCGGCCTTCTGCACGCCCTTCTGGTAGGCGGTGGTCCAGCCGTGCGCGCCGTGCACGATGACGATGACGTTCTTCCCCTTGGGGCCTGAACCGTCGGAAACGGGGATGTTCACCTTTTCGGAGACGTCCCAGCCCGCGTATTCCATGTCGAAATAGCGGCCGGCGTCCGTCTCGGGCAGGGAGGCGGGATCCGCCGGGCGCTCCGGGATGTCCTTGACGGTCAGTTCGGGCATGAGCAGCTGCCCGTCCGTGGACAGCACGCCGCTGGAGTCCGGCAGCGCCGCGAGCGCGGCCGCGGGCAGGAGCAGGGCCAGGGTCAGCAACAGGGCCAGCAGTTTTTTCATGGTTTCCTCCTTTTATACAATCCCCGGTGGGTTCTCACCTGGGGGATGGTTCGGCGAGTTGCCGCCTGTGCTCCTGCAGCAGCTGGGCGCGCGCGCCGGCCTTCTTGGCGGCGTAGTAGGCGACGATGGTCTCGTACAGCACGACGACCGCCAGGATGAGGCCGTTGGCCAGGATCTGGATTTCAATTTTGCGGTAGATGATGTTCAGCGCGCTGTTCATGGTCATCAGGGCGATGACCGCGACGAAGGTCTTCCACACGCTGCCCTTGCCGCCGTAGGTGGAGGTGCCGCCGATGACGGTCGCGGCCAGGGCGACCATCAGGGGGCTGATGCCCTTCTCGCCCAGGTTGGGAGCGGCGGAGCTCTGCGCGATGGCGAACAGGATGCCGCCCAGGGCGGAAACCACGCCCGAAATCGCGAAGGCCCCGATGGTGGTGGCGGTCGTGTTCACGCCACCCAGCCAGGCCGTGTCCCGGTTCCCGCCGGTGATGTAGACGTTGCGGCCGAAGCGCGTCTTCCACAGGAGGAGGGCCAGCAGGGCGCCGACGGCCAGGGTGATGAGGAACTTGGGTGTGAAGGGGAAGCCGCCCAGCTGCCGGTTGAGCCAGTCGCCCAGCGCGTAGTCGCCGCTGACGCCGATTTCGCCCGCGCCGCAATAGATGTAGACGATGCCGCGCAGCACGAACTGCATGCCCAGGGTCACGATGAAGGAGTGGATCTTGCCCTTGGTGACCAGGATGCCGTTCACCACGCCCGCCAGGCCCGCGGCGAGCAGGGCGACGGAGATGGACGCCGCCCAGGGCAGCCCCTGCAGGGTGTGCAGGCCCACAGCGAAAATCGCGCCGAGGTTGGCCATCAGCCCGACGGACAGATCCATGTGGCCGCAGATCATGCACAGGGTAAACCCGCTGCCGATCATGGTGAACAGCACGGTGCTGTCCAGGATGGACTTGATGTTGAGCACCGTGAAGAACCGCCGCGCCTGGGTGCCGATGAGCAGCATGAGGACGAGGATGAGGTAGACGCGGTACTCGTTGATCAGCCGCGGGATGCTCAGTTTCCGCTTCTCGTCCATCAGCTCTTCCCCAGCTTTCTGTCAGAAATCGTCGTGATCCACACGATGATCAGGAAGGCGGCGCCCAGCACCATGTACTGCTCGAAGGTGGACACGCCGATGAGGTTCATGATGTTGGTCAGCATGCCCATCACCAGCGCACCGCCGAAGGTGCCGACCATGTCCCCCTTGCCGCCCATCAGGGTCATGCCGCCCAGCAGCACCGCCGTCACCGCGCGGAAGTCATAGCCTTCGCCGTTGTAGTAGGCGCCCATCTTGGAGATGGAGGCGAAGAAGACGCCGGTCACCGCGAAGCAGAAGGCCGCGATCATGAACACGGTGATGAGAACACCCGTCACATTGATGCCCGACAGCCGGGCCGCCTCGTAGTTGGAGCCCACGATCTTCAGCTGGTTGCCGAACTTGGTCCGCTTGAGGATGAACTGGCCCAGCACAATCATGACCAGCATGACGACCGTCATCCAGGAGAGGCTGAACTCCCCGACGGGGATGCTGGCGCGGGACAGGTTGTAGAAGGTGTCCACGGCGGCGGAATCCGGCGCGATGACGTCCGGGTAAATCTGGCTGCCCATATAGATCCAGCGGACGATGCCCGAGAGCACGAAGTTGTACGCCATCGTCCAGATGACCGGGTGCGCCCGCAGTTTGCCGATGACGAAGCCGCTCACCGCGCCCAAGAGGGTGCCCGACAGCACGCCGATGAGAAAGGCGGGGATGAAGCCCATCCGGATGCTGCTGATGGTGATCATGCCGGAGAAGGCGATGATCATGGGCGCGGACAGGTCGGCGAAGTTGGCCGAGTACACCACGAAACTCATGCCGACGGCGACCATGCCCATCAGGGAAACGGATTGGAGGGTGTTGCGGATGTTGTCCAGCGACAGGAACTTGGTGGGCGCGACCGCCATGCCGATGATCAGCAGGGCCGCGACCACCACGTAGACGCCCAGGCGGTCGACCCACCGTGCGAATTTGCTGGTCTCGCGCACGCGGTGAACGGCGCAGGCGGGATTGGCGTCGAAGTTGGCTTCAGACATGCACGTACTCTCCCTCGCCGTTGGCGGCCATGAGCAGCTCGGTCTCCAGGATGCCGTCGCGGGGGATTTCCCCGATGACGTGCCCGTTGCGCAGGATGATCGCGCGGTCGGACAGACCGACGATTTCGGGGAGGTCGCTGGTGATGAGGATGATGGCGGTGCCCTGCTTGGCCAGCCGGTCGATGGCCTTGTGGATGATCTCCTTGGCGCCGATGTCCACCCCGCGGGTCGGCTCATCGAGGATGAGCACCTTGGGGTTGGTGGCCAGCCACTTGGCCATCAGGATTTTCTGCTGGTTGCCGCCGGAGAAGTTGAGCGCCTGCCGCTGGGGGGCGGCAGGGTAGATGTTGAGGGCCTCGACGAGCTCCTGGACGTCCCGGTTCCCGTCGGAGGCCTTGTAGAAGATGCCCTTGGCGTGGTCGGGGATGTGCGCGCTCATGATGTTCTCCGCCGCCGTCAGCCGGATGGCCAGCCCGTCCACGCTGCGGCTCTCCGTCAGGTAGACCACGCCGGACTGGATGGCCTGGAACATGTTGGCGAAGCGGACTTCCTTCCCCTCCAGGAAGACGCGGCCCTCGTTATAGCGGTCCACCCCGACAATGGCGCGCGACAGCTCGGTGCGCCCCGCGCCGGCCAGGCC
>JAPXQZ010000116.1:0-5878 GCA_033813835.1 Clostridia bacterium
AAGATGAGCGAGTACGGCACCCAGCTGCGCGAGAAGCAGAAGGCCCGCCGCGCCTACGGCATGCTGGAAACCCAGTTTCACCGCACCTATGAGAAGGCCCTGAACATGAAGGGCGTTTCCGGCGAGAACCTGCTGCAATTGCTGGAGCGCCGGCTGGACAACGTCGTCTACCGCGCCGGCCTCGCGGCCTCCCGCGCCCAGGCGCGCCAGCTGGTCAACCACGGCCACTTCCTCGTCAACGGCACCCGGGTGGACATTCCCTCCTACACCGTCAAACAGGGTGACGTCATCACCGTGGGCGCCTCCAGCAAGGAGATGGATTTGTTCAAAGCCGCCCGCGAAGGCAACGCGCGCATCATGCCCAAGTGGCTCAACTGCGTGCACGATGAGCTGAAGGCCACGGTGGAAAGCCTGCCCACGCGCAGCGACGTCGATTTCGCCCTGCAGGAGAACATGATCATCGAGTACTACTCCCGCTGACCTGTCCCGTTCCGACCACTTCACATTGAACAGGAGGGTAAGCGCGTGATTATGGAATCCATCAGCCCGCGCATCGAGCGCGTCGAATACCGGGAGAACGACCATTACGGGCGCTTTGTGGTGGAGCCGCTGGAGCGCGGCTTCGGCCACACCCTGGGCAACGCCCTGCGCCGTTCGCTGCTCAGTTCCCTGCCGGGCGCCGCTGTCACCAGCGTGCAGATCCACGGTGTGCAGCACGAGTTCTCCACCATCCCCGGCGTCAAGGAAGACGTGACTGAAATCGTCCTCAACCTCAAGGAGCTGTCCATCCGTCTGCACGCCGACCTGGTTAAGCAGGTCGAAATCATCGCCGACGGCCCCGGCGTGGTCACCGCGGCGGACATCCGCGTGGACAGCGAGGTGGAGGTCGTCAATCCCGAGCTGCACATCGCGACCCTCAGCGAGGACACCCAGCTGCACATGACGCTGACGGTGGAGCGCGGCTTCGGCTACGTGTCCGCCGAGCGCAGCAAGCAGTCCATCTCCGCCATCGGCGTCATCCCCATCGACGCCATCTACACCCCGATCGTGAAGGTCAACTACTACGTGGAGGACACCCGCGTCGGCCAGATTACCGACTATGACAAGCTGGTGCTGGAGGTGTGGACCAACGGCTCCGTCACGCCGGAGGAAGCCATCGGCATGGCGTCCAAGATCCTGGTCAGCCAGCTGGGCATCTTCACCCGCCTCACCGACCAGCCCCTGGGCCTGGAAGAGGAGGACGCGGACGCCGGGCTGCTGGGCAAGGCCGCCGAGATGACCATCGACGAGCTGGATCTGTCCGTGCGCGCCTTCAACTGCCTGAAGCGCGCCGGCATCAACACGGTGGCGGAGCTTATCCAGAAGGACCAGGAGGACATGATGAAGGTCCGCAACCTGGGCAAGAAGAGCCTGGAAGAAGTCGAGCAGAAACTGGGCCTGCTGGGCCTGTCCCTGCGCAAGCCCGAAGAATAAGAAGCAAGCCCCAGAGGCCTAAGGAGGAACACCGCACATGGCAACCCAACGCAAGCTTGGCCTGACCAGCGACAAGCGCAAGGCGCTCATCCGCAATCAGGTCACCAGCCTCTTGTGGTACGGCCGCATCGAGACCACCCTGGCGCGTGCCAAGGAAGTCCGCCGAGTGGCGGAAAAGATGGTCACCCTGGCCATCCGCGAGCACGACCAGACGGTCGCGGCCAGCAAGCAGTACCACAACGAGAAGGGCCAGATCGTCAAAATCGACGTGGTCAACGACGCCGCCAGCAAGCTGCACGCGCGCCGGCTGATGATGGCCTACCTGTATGACTTCAAGGAACTGCGCAAGGACGACGAATCCCGCACGGAGTACCGCGAGCGCACCCGGGACAACAAGCATCCGGTGGTGGAGAAGCTCTTCCGCGAGTACGGCCCCAAATACCGCAAGCGCAACGAGGAAAAGAACAGCGCCGGCGGCTACACCCGCATCTATAAGCTGGGCCCCCGCCGCGGCGACGCCGCGGAGCGCGTGCTCATCGAGATGGTATAAGCGGATTCAGCCCCGCGTTTGAAACCCGGCCCAGCCGGGTTTTTTCGTTTCCAGACATGTCCCGGCACCGCCGCGCGGCGTCTAAAGAGTGAAAGCGCGGCCTGCTTTCCGGCGCTGGTTTCCCGTACGGACGCCTCCTTCTTCCCAGCTTCCGCGCACTGCCCTACTGGTCGAAAGCTTCCTGCCGGATGGTTTTTCAAACCTGCCGGTTGCCGACAGGCGCAGGCGCGGCTATGATGCATAGACAATCATGAAACCATTTGTTTGGAGGCGGCTGTGGAACTGCTCTACCTGCTGTTGATGTTTGCGGCTATCGTGGCGGTCATCTGGCGCAGGCAGCCGTTGTACCTGGCCATGCTGGCCGGTATCCTGGCCGGCGTGTTGCTCTTTGGCGTCCCTGTTTCCGCCTGGGGCGGGATCCTTTTGCGGGGCTTTGCGGGGCGGGATACCCTGATGATGCTGCTGGCCTTTTATACCATCACCTACCTGCAGCGTATGCTGGAAAGCCGCGGCCGTCTGGTGCAGGCTGAGCAGGCCCTGGCTTCCCTGACCGGCAGCCCACGGGCCAACGCCATGCTCACACCCTTTATTGTGGGCATGCTGCCTTCCATTGGCGCGGTGCTGATCGCCGCCCCCATCGTGGACCGGATTGCGGGGGAGGAGCTGGACCGGGAAGAGCGCACGTTTGTTTCCTCCTTTTATCGCCATATCTCTGAAGCCTTCCTGCCCACCTACTCCAACATCCTGCTCGCGCTGCAGCTCTCCGGACAAAGCCCCCTTCGCTTCGTGCTGCTGATGCTGCCCATGGTGGCTGTTCTCTTCCTGTTGGGTTACTGGCTTTATGTGCGAAAAATCACCAGAACCCGTGAAAAGGCAGTCCGGGGCGCGGCGCGCGGGGCGGCATTCCGCCAGCTGGCCGCCAGCCTGTGGACAGTTCTCGCGGTCGTCATCCTGGTCATGTTCATCCGGATTCCCGTGTTTATCGTGGTTCTGGCCGTCATTGCGCTCAACGCCGTGATGGAACGCTTCCCGCTCCGGCACCTGGCCGGTTTTACGCTGAAGGCGTTTGAAGCGAAGCTGATGATCAACACGGTGCTCATCATGGTGTTCAAGGAAGTCCTGCTGTACACAGGCGCGCTCAATAGCCTGCCCGCCGCATTCTCTGCGCTGCCCGTCCCGGTCGAATGGACGTACAGCCTGATGATGTTGCTGGGCACCATCATTGCCGGCACACAGGCCATGGTGGCGATCCTCATTCCCATCGCCTTCGCGGGGAGCGGGGCCGGCATGCCGCTTCTCATCCTCCTGATGTGCATGGGCTATATTGCCGCCCAGGTATCGCCGACGCATATCTGCCTGAGCGTCGTCACGGAGCGCTACGGTACCACGCTGGCTTCTCTCGTGCGTAAAACCCTGCCGGTCATGCTGGGCTTTCTGCTGGTAAGTGTGGGATATTTCTATCTGCTGCGGCTGATGTACTGAAAAACCATGCTTTGCCCTGGCTACCGCCATCTATGGCGAACCAGCATCGGCGCAGCGGCTCTATTCCTAATCCTATCGCTGATAAGTGAAGCTAAAAGGGCGTTCGGCTGATACAACCCATTACTCCGCTGCCTTGTCCAGCCTTGTTCATATTCGCAATGATGCTTCAATATGCGGTTTCAGACGTTTTCCGTTTCCTATCCACACGTTCTATCTCCGCTTCAATGGAGTGGAAGCCCGCGTTTGTGCAAGGTGTAGCGGTTCAGTCCGCAGATTCCCCCCCATTTGCGGAGGGACGAGCTTTTTTATAGTTTTTCGGATTTAGAGGATTACCCCGCGCGTTCGAGGAGGAGCAGAGCCATGCATTTCGTCTCTTCCGTCGGGATGATAGAATCAATCCAAATAAAAACCGGAGGCATTCATGAACATTGATTTTCACGGAACTGAGCAAAGGGCCATGGAGGCCTTCTTTGCGGGCGACGCTGCGCAGGCGGAGTCCCTGCAGGCGGAATTCCTGGCGGAACTGAAGCAGTCCATCCGAAACGGAGAGGATTACTGTCCCTGCCCTGTGGACTGCGAACTTCACAGGAACTGCGTCCACTGCGTCGCGGTCCACCGCGGGCATGGGCACCATCTGCCCTTCTGCCTGCAAGAGATGCTCAACAGGAAACTGCTCCCCCTGTCGGAACTGACGGAGCATTCGGTTATCAGCAGCATCAAGGCGTCGGCTTGCATGGGAGGAGTATTGTCCGAAAGCGACGTGTCTACTTCACCGCGTTTTTAGGATCAACCGTCGGATAAGGGAGGATTCTGATGAGGATTCTGGTCATCGCGGGCCACCCCGCGGATATGTTTGATCATTGCGGCGGGACGCTGCTGCACCATATCAACGCCGGAGATACGGTGGTCTGCGCCGCCATCACGCAGGGGCTGCGGATTCACGACGAGGTCATCTATGACAAGTTCCGTGAAAGCATGGGCCAGTATTCCGAAGGGGAAATCAGCAACCTGCTCGCGGAACGGCAAAAGGTTAAATATGCCGAGGCGGTGCGTGGCTGCGGGCTGTTCGGCGTCACCGATGTCCGTTTCCTGGATTACGACGACGAGATTCTGTGCGTGACGCCTGAAATGGTTTCCAAGGTCGCCTGGCTCATCCGGGACGTAAAGCCTGACCTCGTCATCACGCACTGGCCTTACCAGGACGACACCTTCAGCAACCACCACGCCGTAACCGGACAGCTGACCTTATCAGGTATTACTGCTGCCCGCGGCGTCAGCTTCAAGCACCGGCAGACGGCCTGGAACGTCGCCCAGGTTGCCTTTATGATCTGCCCGGCTGATTACCGCAGCGACTGCCTGACCAACAAAGGCAAGGCAGCTTACATCAATTACTATGTTGACGTGACCGACGTCATTGAAAAGAAAGTGCGCGCATTGGCCCAGATGAAGAGCCAGAAGTACGATATAGAAGGATTGGCGCAGAAAACCATTGAAACCTGGAATGGCAATCTCGGCGCGCGCATCCGTGTTCCCTACGCCGAGGGTTTCGCCTTGGAGTATCCCGAAATCGGCAGCGTCATCCCGGTATCCTCTCACCGCAGGTGGCTGGCGCAAGGCGATGAAAGGGAGCAGCTAGAAGCAATTTCCGACCTCCGGGCAATCCATACCAGGCTGGAGTAAAAGAATTCAGGAGTGCGGCATGATGACGGAGCAGAAATTACTGGCAGCCGGTCTCAGGCGAATTGAAGATCCTGTCCATTCCAACCCTATGGTGCCCCTGAGGCCCTGGGCGGATTACCCGCTTCGGTTTACTTTGGAGCAACTGGTCATGGATTTCCCGCTGGAAGTCAGCTTCTGGTCGAAAACCTCGGGATGCGGTTCCTGAGCCTTGACAGGCAGTATGCCGTCTGCACCGATATCGGCAATGCTTTTACCTTCACATTTCAAAGGTCGGATGAGCCGCATGACCTCTCTGCCCTGAAAACCCAGTGGTTTATCGATACGCTGAACGAGGCGGTTTCTCATATCACCGCGTACGGAGTCCCTCACATGAGTCATTCCAATTCCCCGCGTCAGCGATTTGTGCGCTTCCGGCCGCCGGCAGGTGCGACCGTGGAAATCTGGTCTGGAGAGGAAGGGGGCAGAATGTGACTCCCTCCTCATTTACTAGCCAACTGCCTTCAATTGAGGCATTTTAAGCCAGAAGCTTAATTTAATGCCTGTACCGATTGATGATGGAAAGCGGGAGAAAACTATGACAGACGAAGAGCGTTTGATTCAACATCATTAGCAGGCCCGCAAGGAAGATGAACGGCTTGACAGCCGGCCGGGGCAGATTGAATGGCTGCTAACCCGGCGCTTCATTGACCGTTA
>JAPXQZ010000117.1:0-5835 GCA_033813835.1 Clostridia bacterium
GGAAGGGAGGGTCAGGTTTGTCGGAATTGATGAGCAACGGGATTTTGGTTTGTGCGTCGGTTTCCTGGCTAATCGCCCAGATTGTCAAGACGTTGATCGACTGGCGGCTCAACCGCGCTTTCAACGCCTGCAAGCTCATCAGCAACGGCGGCATGCCCAGCGCGCACACGGCTTTCGTCGTCGCGCTGACGATGATGGTCGCCTTCCGCGAGGGCGTCGGCGCCACCAACTTCGCGATTGCCTTCGCGCTCACTGTCATTGTCATCAACGACGCGGTGGGCGTACGTTACCATACGGGTGAGCAAAGCAAGGTCATCAATAAAATCCTGCACCGGATGCTGGTGGAGGGAGAGCCGCTTTCGGACGAGACCCTCCACGAACTGGTCGGGCACACGCCCACGGAAGCCTTTTTCGGGGCGGTCATCGGGCTGATCGTCCCGTGGTTTTTCAGGTAAGGAGGAACCGGATGCAAGACCGATTTCGGGAAGAAGTCGTAACCCGCCGCAGCAAATCCCTGGAAAACGCGCTCTATTATTTAGCGACTGTTTTCATGATTCTCGCCGCGGTATACTCCCTGTTCATGCTCAACGTGATGCTGACCCTCTTGACCGCCGGGGGCTTCAAGCCGGAATACATCCCCGAAACGCTGCTGACGGCGCTGATGCTCGCCGCCGCGGTGCTCATTTTCCTGTACAGGGACAGGATCCGGACGGAATTTGAGTACACCTTCACCAACGGCACGATGGATTTCGCCCAGGTGTTCAACAACCGGAAACGCAAGCCGCTGGGCACGATGAACGTGCGCAACGTGGAGGCCTGCGGGATGGTAGCCTCCGGTTCCTTCAACCGCTACCTGAATATCCCCGGCGTGAACCGCCTCAATTGGTTCTTAAACCGCGGCGCCGACCTGTTCTACTTTTACTTTACCAAGGAAGGGAAAAAGACCCTGCTGGTTATCGAGCCCAGCAATGACATGCAGGACCTGATCCGGAAAACCGTCGGGCCCGGAAAGTACCAGACCAATTGATGGTGACGGCATATCTGGACAATAGCGCGACGACGCGTCCGGCGCCTGCCGTTGTCTCGGCTATACGGCGCGCGCTGGAAGAGGGATTTTACAATCCCTCGTCCCTTTATATGCCCGGCGTGGAAGCCCGAAAGGAGATGGATGCCTGCCGCGGTGCGCTGAAGGGGGCGTTGGGCGCACATCAGGTAGTCTTTACTTCCGGGGGAACGGAGGCGGATAATCTGGCCATCCTGGGGAGGATGGCGAAGGCGCGGCGCCGTGGCCGCGTATTGTATTCCAGAGCGGAACACCCAGCGGTCGTCCAAGCCTGCAAAGCCCTTTTCCTCACCCATGACGTGCTGGAAATTCCGCTGACCGCTGAGGGAGTCCTGGATCTTGAGGCCTTCTCGCGGCTGATGACGCCCGAAGTCCAACTGATCTGCGTCATGCAGGTCAGCAACGAGATTGGGGCCATCCAACCGCTTAACGAAGTCTGCGCGCTGCGCGACCGGCTTTGCCCGGATGCTGCGGTGCACGTGGACGGCGTGCAGGGCTTTCTGCGCATTCCGTTCAATCTGACGGGCGAGCGCGACTCCTATGCGGTCTCCGCACACAAGATCCACGGCCCGAAAGGCGTGGGCGCGCTGGCGATGGGCAAGGGCGTCCGCCTCGCGGCACTCGTTCAAGGCGGTGGGCAGGAGGAGGGTCTCCGTTCCGGAACAGAAAACACGCCGGGTATCGCGGGTTTCCATGCTGCAATCGAAAATTATCCGGCGGCGCACGCCATGCGCGCGCTCAAACTGCGCCTGCTGGAGAGGTTAAGGGAAGGAATTCCCGAGGTAGCCGTCAATGGCCCTGACCCCGCGGGACCTTCCGCGTGCGGCCATATCCTGAACTTGTCTTTCCCGCCGGTACGTGCTCAAACCATGATGCACGCGCTGGAAGGGGAGGGGGTCATCGTCAGCCACGGGGCTGCCTGCTCCTCGCGGAGGCGGTCGCCCAGCGCTACGCTCACCGGGATGGGACTTCCGAAGGTTCGGCAGGACAGCGCGCTGCGCTTCAGCCTCAGTCCTTATACAACGGAGTCGGAAATCGACGCGGCCGTCAGCGCCTGTGTCAGCAACTACCGGAATCTCAAGCCGTATACAAGGCGGTAGGTCTGTGAAAACCAACGTGATTCTTGTCAAGTACGCCGAGGTACATCTCAAGGGACAAAACCGCCCCTATTTTTTGCGCCTCCTGATGAAACGCGTCCGCGAGGCGGCGTCAAAGGCCGGGGGCAGCGCCGTCCTGCACGACAGCCGGATTTTTGTCAGCGGCTATGCCGATGAAACGGCCTGCATCGACAGCCTGCGCCGCGTGTTCGGGGTGCACTCCGTCTGTCCGGCCGTGCGGATGCCCGCGGATGATTTCGGGGCTGTCTGTGAACAGGCGGCGGATATGCTCTCCGGCATGGCGGGCACCTTCAAGGTCGTCGCAAGGCGGGCAGACAAGCGGTACATCATGGATACTCCCCAGATCAATGCTGAAATTGGGGCTTATATTCTGGAAAAGGTTCCGCAACTCCGCGTGGACGTCCACAGCCCGGAACACGTGCTTAACGTCGAAATCCGGGATCAGGCGCTGCTGTACGCCCGGGTCATCCCGGCAGTCGGCGGCCTGCCCACCGGCAGTGCCGGAAAGGCAACCCTGCTGCTGTCCGGCGGCATTGACAGCCCGGTTGCAGGATTCCGTGTCGCGAAGCGGGGGGTGGAACTTAGCGCCGTATATTTCCATTCGTTTCCCTATACGGGGGAACCCGCGAAGGAAAAGGTGCTTTCCCTCGCCCGCATCCTGTCGGAATACTGTGGGCCGGTACGCCTGTACGTCGTGCCCTTTACGGAAATCCAGCAGAACATCCACGAAAAATGTGCGGAGGATTACACCACCCTCTTAATGCGGCGCAGCATGATGCGGATCGCGGAAGCGCTGGCTTTGCGCGAAAAGGCCCAGGCACTGGTCACAGGGGAGTCCATCGGTCAGGTCGCCAGCCAAACCCTGGAAGCGCTGGCCTGCACCAACGCGGTCGTCCGCCTGCCGGTTTTCCGCCCCTTGATTGGCATGGATAAGTTGGAAATCATTCGGGAAGCCGAAGCCATCGGCACCTATGAGACCTCCTGCCTGCCTTACGAGGACTGCTGTACCGTGTTTACGCCCCGCCATCCGGTCACCCACCCAAGGCTCGACCGCGCGCAGACAGCGGAAAAGCCGCTAACAGAAGGCGGGTTGCTGGAAGACATGCTCGCGCGCGCGATAGAGGGAGCCGAACTCGTCGTGCTTGCGCCGGAGCGCTGACCACTTGTCAAGTCTTTTTACTTGACAAGCGGGGGAATCCGTGTATACTTCCGTTTGGCGCGAAAAGCGCGGGGAGGGACGGATGGAAGGCGACGGACTGAAAAAGAAGGTGGGTTACGGCCTGCTGGCAGCTTTTTACGCGCCGCTGCTCACGGACCGGCAGCAAGCACTTCTTTCGATGTATTGCGACGAGGATCTGTCCCTTTCGGAAATCGCGCACCAGCTGTCCATCTCCCGCCAGGCGGTCAGCGATCACCTCAGCCGCGCCTACGAACGCCTCGACGGACTGGAAGGGCGCCTGAAGCTTTACCAGGGGTATCTGCAAATGGGGCGGAGCGTTGCCGAATGCCGCAGCTTGCTGGATAAGGTCACGGCCAGTCCCGCCACCCGGGAAGCGCTGGAGGCCGCAAAGGCGACGCTGGACGAAGTGCTGGCAGAGGGAGGGCGGAACGATGGCGTTTGAAGGCCTTTCCGATAAACTCCAGCGGGCTTTCCGCAAATTGACCGGCAAGGGAAAGCTCAGCGAGGCCAATATCAAGGACGCCATGCGAGAAGTCCGGATGGCCTTGCTGGAAGCAGACGTCAACTATCTGGTTGTCAAGGACTTCATCAGGTCCGTAACTGAACGGGCGGTAGGCGCCGAAATCCTGTCCTCGCTCAACGCGGGGCAGCAGGTGGTCAAAATTGTCAACGAGGAACTGACCCGTCTCATGGGCGGCACCAACGCCAGGCTGACCTGGTCATCCTCGGTTCCCACGATATACCTTCTGTGCGGCCTGCAGGGCGCCGGCAAGACCACCATGGCGGGCAAGCTGGCGGCATACCTGAAGAAATCCGGGAAAAAGCCGCTCCTGGCCGCCTGCGACATCTACCGCCCCGCGGCTATTAAACAGCTGCAGGTGGTCGGCGAGGCCGCCGGCGTGCCCGTGTTTGAGAAGGGCACCCAGAATCCTGTCAAGACAGCCAAGGAGGCGGTCGAGCACGCGCGATACTACGGCAATGACGTGCTGATTATCGATACCGCCGGCCGGCTCCATATCGACGAGGCGTTGATGCAGGAGCTCCAGGACATCAAGTCGGCGGTCCGCCCGCAGGAGATTCTGCTGACCGTGGACGCGATGACCGGCCAGGACGCGGTCAACGTCGCCCAGACTTTCAATGAAAAACTGGGTATCGATGGCGTCATCGTCACAAAACTGGACAGCGACACACGCGGCGGCGCGGCGCTGTCGGTCCGCGCGGTCACAGGAAAACCTGTCAAGTTTTCCGGAACCGGTGAGAAACTGACGGATTTCGAGCCTTTCCATCCCGACCGCATGGCTTCCCGGATCCTGGGCATGGGCGACGTGCTGACCTTGATAGAAAAGGCAACCGAAACCTTGGATGCCCAGGCCGCGGATGCGGCGTCCAAGGCCAAGCAGCCCTACGACCTGAGCCTGGACGATTTCCTGGATCAGATGCAGCAGCTCAAAAAGATGGGCTCCCTGCAAAACGTCCTGGGAATGCTGCCGGGCCTTGGCGGCAAGCTGAAAAACGCGCAGGTTGACGACCAGGCGATGAAAAAGCCGGAGGCCATCATCCGCAGCATGACGCCCCGCGAGCGCCGCAACCCGGATATCTTGAACGCCAGCCGCAGGAAACGCATCGCTAGGGGTGCCGGCGTCGAGGTGCAGGATGTGAACGCGCTGATGCGCCAGTTTGAGCAGACCCGCAAGATGCTCAAGCAGATGATGGGGAACAAGCGCGGATTTTCCCGCGGGATGCGCGGCATGCCGCCGTTTATGTAAGCAGGAGTTCAGTTTCCACTGATTCCATCGATATCAAAGGAGGAACCCTACCATGGCAGTCAAGATCCGTTTGAAGAGGATCGGAATGAAGAAGCACCCTTTTTACCGCGTTGTCGTCACCGACGAGCGCAACCCCCGGGACGGCCGGTTCATCGAGGAAATCGGGACCTATGACCCGATGAAGCAGCCGGCTGAAATCAAGATTGACAATGAGAAAGCCGCGGACTGGATGAAAAAGGGCGCCCAGCCTTCCGATACTGTCCGGATCCTGCTGAAGAAGACCGGCGCCATCAACGGTTAACCCGCGATGAGAGAGTTGGTTTTATTTCTCGCGCAGTCCCTGGTGGACCAGCCCGACCAGGTGCAGGTTACCGAAACGGAAGGACCCGAAGCCATCATCATCGAGCTGAACGTCGCCGAAGAGGACATGGGCAAGGTGATTGGCAAGCAGGGGCGGATTGCCAAGGCCATTCGCAGTGTCGTCAAGGCGGCGACCCTGCGCGGCGGAAAGCCGGTTTTCGTCGAAATCCAATGAAGGATGATCAGCGTGCCACCACCCTGGCTGTCGGCCAGGTCTTAAAGCCGCAGGGTCTTTTGGGGTTGGTGAAAATCAGGCCGGACACGGACGATCCCGGCCGGTTTTTATTGTTGTCCGCCCTGCTGGTGGAAACAAGGCACGGAAAAACCGAGTCTGTTGCTGTTTCAGAC
>JAPXQZ010000118.1:0-5828 GCA_033813835.1 Clostridia bacterium
TGAAAACCATGATTCCGGACAGCCGCTATGGCGTCGTGATTGACAAGACCGCGCAGACGCTGACAGTGTACGGAGCGGGAAAGAAAATCGGCAGCCTGCCCGTTTCTACCGGTGTCTTCGTGCCGCCGGGCACGGATTCCTTTGAAACGGTGTCAGGCGCCTTTTTAACCCAGGACCGGATTGCGTCCTTTGTCGCAGAGGGCTATCGGTATGACCATGCCCTGCGCATCGACGGCGGCAACCTAATTCACCAAGCCGGATACAGAACCGTTTCCGGGCTGCCGGACTTTTCCGGGCAGCGGCCGGCGCTGGGGCAGAAAGCCTCCCACGGCTGCGTGCGGGTCGACAACCGGGTCAGCCCGGAGGGCCTCAACGCCTGGTGGCTGTACGCGAACCTGCCGCCGGGCACCAAGGTGCTGGTGCTGCCCGATGAGAAGGGAGTCGACGCCGCGGCCGGGATGCCGCTGGAAACGGCAAACCCTACCACCGCGCCGTCAGCATCCCCGGAACCAACTGAAACCCAGGAGCCAGCCGCCATGGATTCGACCCCTTTGCCGTCTGGCACAACCGCGGGCTTGACAAGAGACGTCCTCCGGCAGGGCGCCGGAGAGCCGCAGGCCGGCCTGGCGCGCGGCCTGCTGGCTGGGTTGGGCTACCTGGAGGAGGAAGCGGGCGGCTTTGACGATCAGATGCGGGACGCCGTGCAAGCATTCCAGAAGAACAACGGCTTGGCGGTTGACGGCGTCATCGGACGGGACACCTGGGCGGCGCTGACTTCCCCGGATGCGCGCGGAAAGGGCGACCTCCCGGCAGACAGTCCCGCTCCGCCGCCGGACAAGGCGCGCATCGTCATGACCTTCGGCGGGGACAGCGTGCTGGGCAGTGAGGAAGGCAAACAAAGAAACCCCGAGTCCTTCCACAGCGCGGTGGAGGAGAAGGGGATGGGCTGGCCTTTCTCCGGCCTGGCACACATTTTCCAAAAAGATGACCTGACCCAGGTGAACCTGGAAAATGTCCTCAAGGACAATGCGAAAGCCCTTGAACGGCGGCAGCACAATTTCCGCGGCCCCAGCACCTTCACCGACATCCTGCGCCTGGGTTCGGTCGAGCTGGTCAACCTGGCCAACAACCACTTCGTCGACTACGGGCAGGACGGACGTACCAGCACACGCCGGGCGCTGACCCGGGCAGGCGTTGCCTATTCCGGCTACGGCAGCCTGTACGTATTTGAGAAAGACGGCGTCAAAATCGGCTTCGCCGGCATCCGGGAAACGATTTACCACCAGCGCCGCCAGCGCATCAAAGAAGAAATTGAAGCCTTGCGCGCGGAAGGATGCCGGTACATCGTCTATACTCTTCACTTCGGGAACGAATATGAGCCGCGGCATAACGACCTGCAGACCCGGATGGCGCGGGAAGCCGTCGACGCGGGCGCAGACCTGGTCATCGGCCACCACCCGCACGTGGTGCAGGGCATCGAGGAATACGGAAAGGGGCTGATTGCCTATTCCCTGGGCAACCTGGTATTCGGCGGCAACCTGGAACTGAGTACCTTCGACGGCTTGCTGCTGCAGGTGACGCTGGACTTTGACCGCGGGGGACTGCGGCAAACCCAGGCGCGGCTCATTCCCGTCCTGACCAGCGGCGCCGCGCCCGCCAACGATTTCCGGCCTGTCGTCGCGCAAGGGGAAGACAAGGAGCGAATCCTTGATACCGTCCGTGCCGACAGCGCCCGGCCCTTCCCGGAGACGTTCATCCTAGGCCAGGTGCCGTAAACACAGCCTACAGGAATTGGAAAGGCCAAGAAAAGGACGAAGCCCCGGCATGCCGCCGGGGCTTCAGGGATTCAAGGATGATGATGCTCAGGCGTCCCGCCCCATGGAGCAGGTAACCGGCAGGCCCCTCCCGGCCATGTATCCTTCCCCCCACGCGTACATCGCGGCCAGGATCGGCTGCAGGCTCATCCCAAAATCCGTCAGCGAATAGTCAACCCGCGGGGGGACTACAGGATAGACGCGGCGGTGCACCAGGCCGTCCGCCTCCAGTTCGCGCAGCTGCTGGGTGAGCATCTTGGGCGTCGCCTGGCTGATGATACGCTGCAGGGCGCCGTAACGAAGAGGACCTGACAGCAAATGCCAGAGCACCAACGCCTTGTACTTGCCGCCGATCAGCCTGAGCGTCGCGTCTACCGGGCAGTTGAGCCCCCGGGTCATCCGGTCTTCCATACGAAAATCCCACCTTGCTTACTTTTTTGTTAGTATAGCACATATTGGTGCATACTTTTATTATTTCCCATACGAGGGTATCATAAAGACATAGGGCGGGGGCGTGAATCCCCTGCCCGGGAGGGAACCATGAAAAGCCGCACCTACGACATCTCCGGCATGACCTGCGCGGCCTGCGCCGCGCGGGTAGAAAAAGCCGTTTCCGCGCTGCCCGGCGTGGAAAAAGCCGCCGTCAACTTCGCCGCCGAAACGCTGGCCGTCACCTTTTCCGAGGAGGACGCCAGCGAAGCCCGGATTGCGGACGCTGTTTCGAAAGCCGGATATACGCTGGCCGGTGCGAAACAGGACGCGCAGGCCTCCATCCCCATCGCCGGCATGACCTGCGCGGCCTGCTCGGCGCGCATCGAGAAGGTGCTGTCAAAACTTCCCGGCATCCTGTCCGCGTCGGTGAACCTGGCCAGCGAGACCGCTTCCATTCGCTTCGATCCCGGGCAAATCCGCCTGTCCGACATCCGCAAGGCGATTGAAAAACTGGGCTACCAGCCGCTGGAAGCCCGGCGGGTCTCCCAGGCGGACGAAGTGCGGGAGCGCAAGCAGCGGGAGGTGCGCGTGATGCGGCTCAAGCTGCTGATTGCGGCCGTTTTTGCCCTGCCGCTTTTGTACCTGGCGATGGGGCCGATGATTGGTATGCCGGTTCCTGCCTTTTTAAACCCTGCCGTCCATCCGCTGGCTTTCGCCCTCACCCAGGCGCTGCTGACGCTTCCCATTCTGGCGGCCGGGTACCGCTTCTATGTGTCTGGAACGCGCGCGCTTCTTAGCGGCAGCCCGAACATGGACTCCCTCATCGCCATCGGGACCGCCGCCGCCGTCGTGTACAGCGCCTTCGGTGTGGCGCGCATCGCGCAGGGGGATGTCCACGCCGTGCACAGCCTGTACTTCGAGTCCGCCGGCGTGATTATCACGCTGATTCTGCTGGGCAAAATGCTGGAGGCTGTTTCCAAGGGCCGCACAGGCGACGCCGTCCGCAAGCTGATGAACCTGGCACCCCGGACCGCAGTCCTCCTGTTTGCGGGCGGGGAGCGGGAAATCCCCGTCGAGGAGGTAGAGCCCGGCGACCTGCTGCTGGTGCGGCCGGGTGGTACCATCCCGGTGGACGGGCGGGTGACCCAGGGGGAGAGCGCGGTGGACGAGTCCATGCTCACCGGGGAAAGCATGCCCAGGGACAAGAAGCCCGGGGACCCGGTCTACGCCGCGACGCTCAACACCACCGGCTCTTTCCGGTTCCAGGCGGAGAAAGTGGGCAGCGACACCGCCCTGGCGCAGATCGTGCAGCTGGTGGAGGAAGCCCAGGGCAGCAAGGCGCCCATCGCCAAACTGGCCGATGCCGTATCCGGCATATTCGTGCCGGTCGTCAGCCTGATCGCGTTGGCTGCCGGCCTTGCCTGGTACCTTGGAACCAGGGATCTCTCCTTCGCCCTGACCATTTTCATTTCCGTCCTGGTCATCGCCTGCCCCTGTGCCCTGGGCCTCGCGACGCCGACCGCCCTCATGGTGGGCACCGGAAAGGGCGCGGAGTACGGCATTCTGATCAAGTCCGGCGAGGCGCTTGAAACAGCGCACCGCGTGGACACCGTGGTGCTGGACAAGACGGGTACGCTGACCCGGGGACAGCCCGTCGTCACGGAGGTCGTATCCCTGTCCCCGGGCGGGGAGGACGAGCTGCTGGCCCTGGCCGCCGCGGCGGAAACCGGCTCGGAGCACCCGCTGGGACAGGCTATTGTGATGGCCGCGAAGGACAAGGGGCTGGCTTCAAACGCCGCCAGCGCGTTTGAAGCCCTGGGCGGCCGGGGCGTCCGCGCCGAAGTGGACGGCCGGCAAATCCTCATCGGCAACCAGAGGCTGATGGAGGAAAACGGCATCAGCCTCGCGGATTTTTCCAAACAAGGGGCTGAACTGGCGGAACGCGGCCGTACACCCATGTACGCGTCGGCGGACGGAAAGGCCCTGGGGCTTGTCGCCGTCGCCGACGTGCTCAAGCCGACCAGCCGGGAAGCGGTGCGGACGCTTCAGGACATGGGCCTGGAAGTCGTCATGATGACCGGGGACAACGAAGGAACCGCGCAGGCCGTCGCGAAAGAGGCGGGAATCACCCGCGTCCTGGCCGACGTGCTGCCGGGCGGCAAGGCGGAAGCGGTCAAGAAACTGCAGGACGAGGGGCGGAAGGTCGCGATGGTGGGAGACGGCATCAACGACGCGCCCGCCCTGGCGCAGGCTGACGTCGGCATCGCCATCGGTTCGGGCACAGACGTGGCCATCCAGTCCGCGGACATCGTGCTGATGCATTCCGACCTGCGGGACGTACCGGCAGCCATCGAACTGAGCAGGCGCACCCTGCGCAACATCAAGGAGAACCTGTTCTGGGCCTTCGCCTACAACACCCTGGGCATCCCCGTCGCGGCCGGGGTGCTGCACCTCTTCGGCGGCCCGTTGCTCAACCCCATGCTGGCGGCAGCGGCGATGAGCTTCAGCTCGGTGTCCGTGCTGACGAACGCCCTGCGGCTGAAGCGATTCAGGCTCCCGGGCAAAGGGGAACCGCAAGCCTCCGGACATGAAGCCAAGAAAGCAGTTGAAACCCGACATTAAGACCTTCTTCGCTGTATCATCGACCTTCGCCGGCCGGCGGAAAGGAAACCACGATGAAAACCATCACGCTCAAGGTTCTCGGCATGTCCTGCGAACACTGCGTCCGGGCAGTCACCGGCGCGCTGAACGCGTTGGAAGGGGTGCAGGAGGCAAGGGTCAACCTGCCAAACAGCACGGCAGAAGTGCGATTTGACCCGGACCGGGTCAGCGAAGAAGACCTTCGTCAGGCCGTCCTGGATCAGGGGTACGATGTGCCCTGAAGACGCAGGCCGGCCCGGCAGGCCGCTCATCCGGTTCCACCGCCAGGCCCTGCGCGGGCCTGTCGTTTTCGCCCTCGTCCCCGCGTCCTTTCAGGGGGAGTGGATCTGGGTAAAGCAAAAGACGCGGGAAACTTGGGAGTTTCCCGCCGGGCACGTTGAAGCGGGCGAAACGCCGCTGCAGACCGCCCGGAGAGAGCTGGCTGAAGAAACGGGCGCAATCGCGTTCAACCTATGGCCGGTGAGTTTCTATTCCGCCCGGGAGCGGCAGCCTGACGGTTCGCTGGCTCCGGCGCGGTACGGGCAGCTGTTTTACGCGGACATCCTGGAGATGGGGCCGATTTCTTCGGAAATTGAGCAAGTGGAGCGATTTGACGGCCTGCACGATAATCTCACCTATCCGGATATCCAGCCGGTGCTGTTCCGGAAAGTCCTGGCCTGGCGCGCCCGACATGAAAAAAGATTGAAGGGCCGAGCAAACGGGAATGAAAA
Organism: Clostridia bacterium; assembly: GCA_033813835.1. Taxonomy (GTDB): domain Bacteria; phylum Bacillota; class Clostridia; order Christensenellales; family Aristaeellaceae; genus UBA6115. Next base: position 5,618 of record JAPXQZ010000118.1, read on the forward strand.
GGCGCCATCCGCCACTGCAGAAGGCGCATCCGAATCAAGGCGATCAGGGCGCCGGTCGCAGACCCGCGCGCGTTACATCCGCATAGACGTCACCACAGACTGAACCATTTCCCCAGCGCCCAGGGCTCCAGCAGGTGCAGCGCGAAGAACAGGAAGCCGGCCAGCGCCATCGTCTTGTGAACCTTGAACACTGTCTTGTTCTTGCTGAAGT
>JAPXQZ010000119.1:0-5780 GCA_033813835.1 Clostridia bacterium
TGTGCCGTCGTCGGCAGCGTCAGATGTGTATAAGAGACAGAGGAAACGGGGATGAAACTGTTTGAGCCCATCAGCATCAAAAACCTGAACCTCAAAAACCGCGCCGTAATGCCGCCGATGTGCATGTACTCGGCCCTGAGCGGGGATGGCAGGGTCAGCCCCTTCCACCTGTCCCACTACGCCGCCCGTGCCGTCGGGCAGGCGGGGATGATCATCGTGGAGGCTACCGGCATCCGTCCGGAAGGCCGCATCAGCGACCAGTGCCTGGGGCTGTGGGAGGACGGGCAGACGGAGGGCATGGCCCGGCTGGCCCGGGCCATCCGGGAACAGGGCGCCGTGCCCGCGCTGCAAATCAACCACGCGGGCCGCAAATCCCTGGTCTCCGGGCATCGCCGCCTGGGCCCCTCCGCCCTGCCCTACGACGGGCGCGCGGTCGCCTATGAGGAGATGACCTCGCAGGACATCCGGGAAGTGCTGGACGCGTATCGCGCGGCCGCCCGGCGGGCGCACGAGGCGGGGTTTGACGGCCTTGAAATCCACGCCGCGCACGGCTACCTGCTCCACCAGTTTCTAAGCCCCCTCTCCAACGTCCGTCCGGACCGCTATGGGCAGGACCGCGCGCTGTTCCTGCGCGAGGCGGTGCAGGCCGTTTCGGAAGGCTGGCCGGAGGAAAAGGCGCTGTGGATGCGCATTTCCGCCGCCGACTGGCTGCCGGGGAGCGTGACGCCGGGCGACTGGATCCGGTGGCTGAAGGACTTGCCCCGGAAGATGGATTTGGTGCACGTGTCCGGCGGCGGGCTGCAAAAGGCGCAGGTCCACGCCTATCCCGGGTACCTGCTGCCGCTGGCGGAGGAAATCCGGCGCGGGACCGGGCTGCCCGTCATCGGGGTGGGGTTCCTGGACGAGGACCAGATCATCCTGGAGGCGCTGGAATCCGGCCGCTGCGACCTGGTCGCCCTGGGGCGGGGCCTGCTGCGCAACCCCAACAAGGTCGTCGACATCGCCTGGCGGCTGGGGCTTCACGCGTGGGTGCCCCGGCAGTACGAGCGGGCGTACCGGGAGCGGATCTGACCTCCGGAAGAGATCCTCCCGACGCGCTTCATGAAAAAAACAAGCGCGCGCCGGAGATTGCGCTATAATGGACCCAAGAAACCGGAAAGGCGCCAAACAAATGCTGAATATCCAGGTCACCACAACCCAGACCCCCGCCCCCAAGCCGGACCCGCAAAAAGAACTGGGCTTCGGGTGCTCTTTCACCGACCATATGTTCCTGATGGACTACACCCGCGGGCAGGGCTGGCACGACGCGCGCATCGTGCCGTTCGCCAACCTGTCCCTGTCGCCGGCCACGATGGTCTTCCACTATGCCCAGGCGATGTTCGAGGGGATGAAGGCCTACCGGGCGCCGGACGGGCGCACGCTGCTGTTCCGCCCGTATATGAACGCGAAGCGCCTGAAGGAGACCTGCGGGCGGCTATGCATCCCCGAGATTCCGGAAGAGGATTTCGTCGAGGCGGTCAGCGCGTTGGTGCGGCTGGAACAGGGCTGGGTGCCGGAGCGGGCGGGCTGCTCGCTGTACATCCGCCCCTTCGTCATCGCCACCGACAGCGTGCTGGGCGTCGCGGCCAGCAAGACCTACCTGTTCTGCATCATCCTGTCCCCCTCGGGCGCCTATTACAAAAGCGGGCTCAACCCCGTGTCCATCTGGATCGAGGAAGGCTACGTGCGCGCGGTGCGGGGCGGCATCGGCAATACGAAGGCCGGCGGCAACTACGCCTGCTCGCTGGCCGCGCAGGAGCGCGCGCACGACGCCGGCTGCGCCCAGGTGCTGTGGCTGGATGGCGTGGAGCGCAGGTATATCGAGGAAGTCGGCGCGATGAACATCTTTTTTCTCTTAAACAACCGCCTCGTCACCCCCTCCCTGGACTGCGGCAGCATCCTGGCGGGCGTCACGAGGGACTCGGTATTGAAGCTGTGCCGGGAATGGGGAATCCCGGCGGAGGAGCGGCGCATCGCCATCGACGAGCTGGTTGCAGGCAGCCGGGACGGCGCGCTGACGGAGGCCTTCGGCACCGGCACGGCCGCAGTCATTTCACCTGTGGGAGAGATGCGCTACCGGGGGCAGTCGCTCAAGGTCGGGGACGGCGGCATCGGACCCCTGAGCCGGCGGCTGTACGACGGGCTGACGGACATCCAGTTCGGGCGGGTGCCCGACACGCGCGGCTGGACGCTGGCGGTATAAAGGACGGGAGAAACCGCGCAAAACCGCCGCCCGGCATGAGGGCGGCGATTGTATTCCAAGAAGGCTGGCCCGCGCTATTCCTCCGCGTCCCGGAGCGCCTCGACGGCGGCTCGGTCCTTCAGGATGATTTTCCGGCGCCCGGAGAGGGCGACAAGCCCCTCCTCCTGCATCGCCGTCAGCCGGCGGCTTAAGGTTTCCTGGCTCATGCCCAACTGGGAAGCGAAGTCCACCCGGGCCATGGGCAGGCGAACCTCGCCTGCGGCGTCGGCTCTTTCCAGCAGCGCCTTGGCTACGCGCTGGGCGACCGGGGTCAGGGCGACGGATTCCAGCAGGCTGTCCGCCTTTTCCAGCCGCCGGGAGAGCACGTCCATCACCTTGAAGGCGATGACCGGGTACTTTGCCATCAGTTCCTTCATCCGGCCGCCTTCCAGCACGCACAGGACGGTGCTCTCGGTCGCCTGGGCGTGGTCCGTCAGGGGCAGGGAGGAAAACAGGGACAATTCGCCGATGAACTCGCCCGGCCCGGCGACGCGCAGCACCTGCTCCTTCCCCGCGGCGGACAGCCGGAACACCTTGACCCGGCCCGCGTGCAGAACGAACAGGGTGCCGCCCGCGTCGCCCGCCCGGTAGACGGTTTCGCCCTTCTTATAGGAACGGCTGGCGGAGATGCGCGCGATTTCCTCCTTTTCCGCGTCGCTCAGGCCCGCGAAAATCGGCACATGCGCCAAGCAAGCGTAGTTCTCGTCCCTGTGGCCGCAGCTGCTCATGCCATCCTCCCAAAGGCCACCGAGACGGCCCACGTTTTCACGATTGTATCATAACGGGAGGACGGAGTATGCAATGCGCGGGAAAAATGCCTGCTCCTTTCAACGGCAGTCCGGCGCAGTGCCTAAAATGCCATAGGTTCCCGTTCCCCATAGCAGGAGTATGATACACGCATATCGCGTCGGTTGACCCCGGTGTCCAGGCATAGTATCATCACCACATCAACAGAGAAGGGGGTGAGCGGGCATGAGCAAAACGGCAAGAGCAAGTGTAGTTCAGTCCGCATGGCTCCCGGCATAGCGGCTGTTTCGGTTGTATTGGCGTCCGGGAGAAAAATCAACCGGGCGTTTTATTCGCACGCCGAAAGGAAAAGATGGAATCATACCATGGAATCATCAGCGCACAGCACGCTGGAATACTTCGGGCCTTTCTTCCGCACCAGGGAACAGAGATCGCCGCCCGTTTGAGCGGCGCACTGCGGCAGTCTCTGCGGCGCTACGGCACCCCGCCCGTAACCGGAGACAGGGTCCTGCTGGACAGGGTTGAGGACGCGGGGGGCGCCGCCGTCATCAAAGCGCTGCTGCCCCGGCACAGCCTGCTCACACGTACCGAAGCGGGGACACGTGGATGGTCGCAGCCCATCGCCGCCAACGTGGACCTGGCGCTTATCTGTACCTCGATGAACGAAGAATTCAACGTCAACCGATTGGACCGGTACCTGGCCGTCGCGGATGGGGCAGGCGTCCCCGCGGCGCTGCTGCTCACCAAAGCGGACCTCGTGCGGGATCCTGTTCCCTATGCGCGGTCGGTGTCCGCCCTGAAGCCGCCGCGAAAATACATTCTGTGTTCCGCTGCCTCCGGGCAAGGTCTGGACGAAGTGCGCCTCCTGCTGGAGGGCGGTCAGACGGCGGCGCTGCTTGGCTCCTCCGGCGTGGGAAAATCAACCCTGGTCAATGCCATCTTGGGAGAAGCGAAGCTGCCGACGGCGCAGGTCAGCGGCTTTCGGTCAAAAGGCCGTCATACGACCACCACCAGGGAACTCATCCCCCTGCCCGGCGGTGGATTCCTCATTGATACGCCGGGCATGCGGGAACTTCGGCTGGATGTCAGCGACGTGGAGGAAGGCTTCCCGGACATCCGGGCGCTCGCCTGTCAGTGCCGCTTCCGCGACTGCCGTCACCTGTCGGAACCGGGCTGTGCCGTGCGGCAGGCCGCCGAGGCCGGCGCGCTGGATGCGCGCCGGCTCGCAAGCTACCAGGCCCTCTTCGCGGAGCAGGCGCGCAGGGCGTGCAGACAGAAAAGACGGCCCAAAATCGAAAGCGGAGCAAATGGGGAATGAGCAATCAGCCCCCCTCCCCTAAAAAACGAAAACCAGCGGAAGTTGGTCAGGGTGCCAGCCGGTCCAGCAGCCGGTTCTCCGACACCCGGCAGGCGTTTTCCCAGGTCAGCCGGCTGAAGTAGCCCGCGTCGCAATGCGTCCGCAGGTAGTTCACCCCGCTGAGCAGGTCGGGCGCGCGGTGGCTCATCCTGTGCGCATCAGACCCAATGAAGTCCGCCAGCTCACGCTCAACGAGGAAGCGCGCGGTCTGCATGATGTCCGGATTTTTCTCCCCCACCAGGCTGTTGGCGTTGACCTGCAGACAGACGCCGCGGCGGTGCAGTTCCCCGTAGATGTCCGGCTGCTCCTGAAGCCCGGGATAGCGCTCGGCGTGCGCCAGCACCGGCCGGACGCCCTTGTCCAGCGCCTTGAGCAGCGCCGCCCGGATGGCCCGCGCGTCCTGTTCAAGGTAGAACTCCACCAGCGCGTAACGGGAATCCGCGAGGGCGCAGACTTCCCCCCGCGACAGCATCTCCGCCAGGCGGCTGTGGGTATCCTCCACCTCCTGGCCCAGGCACAGCCGAAGCCCGGGCAGGCGGAGCGCCGCGGCCTCCCGGAGCATCGAAAACCGTGCCCGGACCATCGCCGGCCCGCTGGTATAACCAGGCGGGCACCAGTGCGGCGTCGCGAACACCAGGCGAGCGCCCTGGCGCCAGGCGGCTTCCAGCATCGCAAGGGATTCGTCCAGGCCAGCCGCGCCGTCGTCCACCCCGGGCAGCACGTGGCTGTGGAGGTCGGCGATGGCAAGGTTGTCAGTCGGCGCGCGTGTACGCCCCGTCATACGGCGAAGGGGTTGAGCCAGGCGCGGCGGCCCTCGGCGTCAATCAGGATGACGCGGATAAAGCGCTCCCCGCGCGCTTTCTCCACCCGATAGGAAGCATGGGTGACGCCGTCGCCGGAGACGACACGGAAATCACTCCAGACCAGATTGGAATGGAACAGCACCGTGGAGACGGCGGAGCATTCGACGGTGACGACGCCCTCCCCGTAGGCGACGGACGTGAAGCGCGGGCCCTGGGTCGCGTAGAAGCGCCCTGCGCGCAGCGCGGAGGTGACCGCGGGGACGTCCAGCGCGTCCGCCTGCAGCAGGATATAGCTTTTCGCGACCTCGTCCCCGTAAAAATGGGTGTCGTCCGCCGCGGTGGTGGGATAGAGGTAGCCGTCCACCGCCAGCTGGTCGAGCAGGAAGGTGGCATCCGCCCGGTCGCCGTTGTAGGGCGGGCGGGACACGGAGTTGAAAATCTCCACGCCCGAAAGCCCGCTGAGCGCCGCCACCGTCTCCACCCGGTTGAGCGACCAGTGCGGATGGGCCAGGAAGCAGGCGCCCCCGGCCCGGTTGACCAGGTCGACGGCGTCCTGCGATTTGATTCCCGGCTTAAGCAGCCCCATGAAACC
>JAPXQZ010000120.1:0-5814 GCA_033813835.1 Clostridia bacterium
GCCAGAAAAAGCCCAGTTCAGGGCTGAAAAACGAGCCAACTTCGCGATTCTGTCGGGATTTCGCAAAAAAACGAAGGGGCGACTGGCGGGAAGCACTCATCATGGGTGTTAATCAGCGGTTCCTTAACAAGCCGGAAGAGCAATATGCGGATTTACTGTCCTCTGTCAGGTTGAGTACCTTCGTTCAGTTCCGCTGTCCCTTCCCACCCCCATCCCCGCTTCATTGACTTCACCACGGTCTTTCGTTATAACTTGTTCTGGAAATACATTGGAAAACAGAGGAGGCGGTTTTTTGGCACCGAAAGTGATGAAGCGCAGCGCGTTGGACAACAAGTACCTGCACCGCGACTTCCACGTGTCCTGCGACATCGGCATTGGATACGTGGGGGAGCGCTACGGGGACGAAGGCGTGCGCGATTACCTCAACCAGTACGCGGATCATTTCCTGTCTCCCCTGGCGGAAGCCGTGCGCCGGGAGGGGCTGGCGCCGCTGGCCCGCTACCTGCGGGAGCTGTACGAGACCGAGGAAGCCGCGGACCAGCTGCGGCTGGACCAGCGCGATGGCGCGCTGCACGTCCGCGTGCTGGCCTGCCCGGCCGTCACCTTCATGAAAAGCACGGGGTATACGCCCTCGCGCTGGTACCGCGAGACCACCGGCACGCTGTACGCCCGGCTGGCGAAAAACGCGGGGCTGCGCTTTACGCTGGAATCCTACGACGAAGCGACCGGCGCGGCGGCCTTCCGCTTTGAAAAGGAGGAAACCGCATGATTTCCTGCACAGAGTTCATCCCCGCCTATTCCGAGCTGTTCCGCTTCCTGGAGGAGAAGGAGGGCTTTGAAGGCGTGAAGGAATACTGGAACCTGATTTCCGACCGCTACGTGCAGGAGCGGCTGGGCGGCGAAGTGGAGAAGAGCGGCCTGTCGGGCTGCTACGACTACTGGGCCAAGGCGCTCAACGAGGAGGCAGCGGACTTCACCATGACGCTGGACGAGGACCGGGGGTTCTTCGAAATCGTCATGCACTCCTGCCCCTCCAAGGGCCGGCTGCTGGAGTTCACCCACATGGAGCCCTACCCCCGCTACTCCGAGCACTGCGACACGCTGTACCGGCGGGTGCTGGAGAAATACGGCTACGTGTGCACCTATCTGCTGCCCCAACCGGACGAAAAGCACTGCAGCATGAGGATTTTCGACCCCCGGCGCGCCGACCCCGCGGAGATTGCGGACGCCCTCCAAAGGGAAGCCGCGCGCAACGCCTTTCTGCACCCGCCGGAAGCGTGACGGAAGGAGGCCCCCGGGACGACCAGCGGGCGCGTTGAACATGAAACCGGATATGCTACGGGGGGTGCTGGCCGCCTCCGTCACGCCGCTGGACGCCACGGGGCAGGTGGACGAGGGCGCGGTGGGCGCCCTGATGGATTATTACGCGGACAGCGGCCTGCGGGGCGCGTTTTTCCCCTCGTCCACCGGGGAGTACTTTGCCTTGAGCCCCACCCAGCGGCAGGCGTGCGTCCGCGCCGCCGGGCGGCGCAAGGGCGGGAACATGACCCTGCTGGCCAACGTCTCCGACGGTTGCCTGGAAACCGCATTGGAAAGCGCGAAAGCGGCGCGCGACCTGGGGGCGGACGCGGCGGTGATGATGCCGCCGCAGTTTTATGCCCTCACGCAGGATGAGCTGTACGGGTTCTTTGTCCGGGCGGCGGAGAAAGCCCCCCTTCCCATGATTGTATACAACCACATGACCCGGCTGCCCTCCCGGGTTGAAATCCCCCTGCTGATGCGGCTGAAGGAGCACCCCAATATCCTGGGCGTCAAGGACACCCACAACGACGCGGCGCGGTTGATGGCGCTGTCCGCGCTGATGCAGGGCACGGACGACTTTGTCATTCTCACCGGGGGCGACGGGATGGCCGGCTTCGGCTCGCTGTACCGGATGGAGATGTTAAACGCCCTGTGCGCCGTGCGGCCGGACCTGTTCCTGGACATCTACGCGGCGGGGTGGCGGGGGGACCTGGACGGCGTCGCCCAACTGCAGCAGCGCGTCGACCGCCTGGCCGGCCTGTTCACCTGTCTCCGGGGCGGCGTGAACAGCGCGGCGCTGTTCTGCCAGAGCGTCAAGGCGGCGCTGGCGCTCAAAGGCCTGTGCGGCACCCGGTCCGCCCTGACGGGGGACGAGCTGGACGCGTCGGACCTGGCGGCCGTGCGCCACCTGCTGGACAGCGTATGAGGACGGCGCCCAGGCAGGGAGGAACGCATGCCGCTTGAAACCCTGAATTATCAAGTGGATTTCTGCGTCGTCGGCGGAGGCCTGGCCGGCCTGTGCGCTGCGCTGTCCGCCGCGCGCCACGGCGCGCGTACCCTGCTGATGCACGAGCGGCCGGTGCTGGGCGGGAACGCCTCCAGCGAAATCCGTATGTGGGTCAGCGGCGCCAGGGGGCCGGACAACCGCGAGACGGGTCTGCTGGAAGAAATCATGATGGACAACCAGCACCACAACCCGGACAAGAACTGGTCCGTCTGGGACAGCGTGCTGATGGAAAAGGCCTGGAACGAGAAAAACCTGACGCTGCTGCTCAACTGCTCCTGCATGGACGCGGAAACGGAAGACGGGCACATCCGCTCCGTCACCGGCTGGCAGATGACCACGCAGCGCTTTTGCCGGGTGGAAGCCGGCCTGTTTGCCGACTGCTCCGGGGACAGCATCCTGGCCCCGCTGACGGGAGCAGCCTTCCGGCGGGGCCGCGAAGCGCGGGCGGAATATGGGGAAAGCATCGCGCCCCTTCAAGCCGACGGGAAGACCATGGGCCTCACCTGCCTGATGCAGGCGGAGGAAACCCGGTTGCCGCAGTCCTTCGTTGCCCCCGCCTCCGCGGAACCCATCCGGGCGGAGCAACTGGAAAGGCGCCTGCCCGACCTTTCCGACGTCGCCGAGAACTTCTGGTACCTGGAGCTGGGCGGGGACCGGGACAGCATCGGGGACAGCGAGACCCTGCGCGACGAGCTGCTACGGCTCAACTACGGGATGTGGGACTACCTGAAGAACGACCCGAATCAGCGGGACAGGCACCGCGGCTGGCGCCTGTCCTGGATGGGCGCGCTGCCGGGGAAGCGGGAAAGCCGGCGGTACGCCGGGCCGCATACCCTGACCCAGAACGAGATTCGTTCAGGCGGCCTGTTCCCGGACGTCGTCGCCTACGGGGGATGGACGATGGACGACCACCACCCGGCGGGCTTCCGCGCAGCGGAGGCGCCCAACGTTTTCCACCCCGCGCCTTCCCCCTACGGCATTCCCTTCGGCTGCCTGTATTCCGCGAATATCGAAAACCTGCTGTTCGCAGGGCGCAACATCTCCGCGACGCACGCCGCCCTGAGTTCCACCCGCGTGATGGGCACCTGCGCCCTTTTGGGGCAGGCAGCCGGCACCGCCGCCGCGCTGGCCGTCCGGCACCAATGCCTGCCCCGGGACGTGGCCCAAATGCACATGGACGAACTGCAGGACCGTTTGCAGCAGGACGACTGCTTTCTGCCCGGCCTCACGCGCCGCGTCAGCCCGCTGTGCGCCAATGCCAGGCTCTCAGGGGACGGCGAGGGCCTGGAAAACCTGCGCGGCGGGGTGGACCGACCCCGGCCGGGCAGCCCGAACGCCTGGACGGGGCGCTGCGGGGACAGGATTACCTACACCTTTTCCCCGCCGGCCCGGCTGCGCACCATCCGCATCGTCATGGACAGCGACCTGAACCGGGAAACGCTGCCGGCGCTGGAAAGCCGATTGAAGCGGGGCATGTTCCACAACCGCCTGCTGGCCCAGGAGCCCTCCCATCTGCCCACGACCCTGCTGAAATCCTACCGCGTCCTCGCCGGGTTCGCGGACGGGAGCCAGGCCGTCGCGGTGGAAGAAACCTGCAACACCCACCGGCTGCGCCGGCACGATGTGGACCTGCCCGGCTGTGTTTCGCTGACCCTCCAGCCCCTGGAAACCTGGGGCGATGAAACCATCCGGCTCTTCGCGTTTGAGGCCGGTGAATCAGCCGGTGAACGAGGGGACCCGGCAACACGACCGGAATGAGGGATCTGACCATTGATTCCTGAAAAGCTGATGGACGCGGTCCTGTATGACACGGTCGCGCGCGGCGCAACCCGGGTGCCCCCGGTCGTACTCGCGGCCTTCGAAGCCGCGATTGCGCGGGAGACGTCCCAGGGCACGAAGGTGGGGCTGGAGCGCACCTATGAGAGCATCCTCCTGTCCGCCCAAACCGGCAGGCCCGTCTGCCCGGACACCGGCTGGCCGATGTTCTATTTCAAGGTGGGGAATGAGGCCGCGCCCGAGGGCGGGATGACGGCTTGGAAGAGGCGGCGCGCAGCGCCGTAAGGCGCGCCACCCGGGAGGGAATCCTGCGCCCGACGATGAAGCACCCGCTGACGGGTTTTGACCCCGGGGACAACATCGGCATGAACATCCCCGCCTTCACCTACCAATTTGTCCCCGGCAACGACATCGAAACAACCTACGTCGCCAAGGGAGGCGGCAGCGAGTGCTTCGGCGGGACGCGGCACCGGGTCGTCGCCTTCGCGGATGGCTTGAACGGCATCTATAAGTTCGTCGTAGACGCCTTTTTGGCGGCCAGCCGGGCCGGCGCCGTCTGCCCGCCCAGCCTGCTGGGCATCGGCATCGGGGGGACGGCAAACGTGGCGGCCAACCTCGCGAAGGAGGCCGCCTGCCTGAAGACGGTGGGTTCCCGCCATCCAGAACTGGAATTCCGGGACATTGAGGAGAAGCTGGCGCAAGCGCTAAACCAGCTGAAGGCAGGCGCGATGGGCGCGGGCTGTTTCGCAATGGGGTCTGCGGATGATTGCCGGCAAGACGACGATGGGCAAGAAGACCATGGAGCAGATGAAAGCACAGGGCTGCGTACACGTCTCCCCGCGGGGCGTCAGCCCGAACCTCTGGGTGGACGCAATCCGCGTCACCGGGGTGGAGCTGCTCGCGGAACTGGGCGCCATCGAGGCCACCTGGCACATGGAACCAGACAATTTGGGCCCCTTTGTCGTTGACATCGACACCCAGGGCGACAACCTGTTTGAGAAAATGGACGAAACGGTCGCCGAAAACCAAAAGGCGGCCTACGCATTTCTGGGTATTCCGGACGATTTCGAGTATACGAAGCTGTACTGAGGGGCAGTCGCAGCCACCGCTGCCGGCAACAGCTGGGGTATCCACATGGATGAGGGGCATCCCGGAAACGCCGGATGCAAAGAGAAAACCTGATTGTCTTGATAGCCCGGGGCACTCCTGTAGATGATACCGGGCAACGCGCCGCCCGCCGGACCGCTGATCCCCAAGAGGTGCCGTGCCTTCCTTTCCCCCTACGGAGTTCCGCAAGGCCTGCGCTGCCCCGGATTTCTGTCAAACCCAACCCTACAGTCCTGTTTATCATTTGCAACATCCTGCGGTTAATTGACGGGATTTCTCACCTTCATTGCTTTATGGCCCGGAATAAACAGTTTCCGTTAATTTGACGAGCAGGAGTATCCCAGCAGGTTCAGAATGCGGACGGCAAATATCGCGCCGCGTTCCACCATTCTTGTCAGCTTCATTTTCAGGAATCGGGCTGTATTACAGCCTGATTGTCCACTACTCCGGCGGGATATTCCTGCGGCAATCCGGTGCCTTCACGGCTGGACAAATCGCCGGCGCTCGGTTATTATCGGGCATCTCTAAAAACCTCATGCAATATTCGCCCAAATATGATATAATATACCTATGAAACAGATAAATTTTTTTGCCGAAGATAATCGCCTTGACAGGCTCAGTAA
>JAPXQZ010000121.1:0-5794 GCA_033813835.1 Clostridia bacterium
TCAGCCGCGCGCCGGGCCTGGCGTCCAGCACGACCCAGGCCTCGTTCTTGCCCCGCTTGCCGTAATGGGCTTTCGCGTAGGCGTCGCCGGGGTGAACCTGGACGCTCAGCGCCTCCCGCGCGTCCAACAGTTTGAGCAGCAGGGGGAAATCCCCCTGAAACGAGGTTCCGGTCAGCGCCTGCCCGTACCGGCGGATCAGCTCAGGCAGCGATCTGCCGTCCGCGCAGCGGCTCTCCAGCCCCGGCACGCAGGAGACCTCCAGGCTTTCCCCGGCCGTTTCGTCCGGCGCGTCCTTGCCGAAAACCTCCTTCAGGCGCTTGCCGCCCCAGGGGGTTTGCGACCCGTGGCGCCAGGCCGGGCGCATCAGGAGGGGAGGGAGCGGCATGCCTACACCACGCTGCGCGTCGCGACCAGGCTGACGCCCGTGTCCGCCGCGTCTTCCAGCAGCACGTCCCCGATGAGGATGGGCGGCTTCAGCTCGAGGCCGCGGATGGCCTCCATGACGTCCATGATTTTTTCCCTGGGGATGGGCTCCAGGGTCTTCAGGCTTACCGGCCGGGCGCTGCCGGCGACCGGCGCCACCGCGGTCACCATGCGCAGGGGCCGGATGCTCTCCTGCCGCGCGTAGACCTCGCCGCGCCTGCAGCTGTTGTTTTCCACCCGGACAACCTGCCCGTCCTCCACCGTCACCGTCATCCGGCAGCCGACGGGACAGCTGATGCAGGTGATGCGTTGTTCCTCCGCCATCACAGGCTCTCTTTGCCGGCCAGCAGCTCGATGGCGCGGAAGAAAATCTTCACGCTGGTTATCAAGCTGTTGATGCTGATGTGTTCGTCCGCCTGGTGCGCGAGGTCCGGGTCCTCCGGAAAACTGACGCCGAAGGCGACGCCCTGCTCCAGCAGCCTTGCGTAGGTGCCTCCGCCGGTCGACAGCGCCTTCTTTTCCCGGCCGGTCACCTCATGGTAGGCCTGCAGCACCCCCTGCACCAGAGGGCTGGATTCCGGCACGTAGTGCGGCTCCTTGAAGGAAGCCTGCTTCACCGCAAACTCCGTCAGGTGGGCGGCCACCACGTCGCGCAGCATCGCCCCGTTGACCAGCAGGGGGTAGCGGATGTCCAGGGTGCCGAAGACCTGCCCCGCTTCGATGCGCAGGATGCCCAGGTTGCAGGTCAGCTTGCCGGAGGCGGCGTCCTCCGACTGGATGCCCAGGCCTTCGCCGTAGTACTGGGTGCCCACCGCCGCGGCCAGCTGCTTTAAGGGGCCTTCGACGCCCAGTTCCTTCAGCGTGATAAGCAGTTGCCCGATGGCGTTGCGCGCCAGTTCCGGATAGGCCGCGTGCCCGTTGACGCCTGTGGTGACCAGATGCACCCTGCCGCCTTCCGCCTGTGCGGCAACCGGCCAGCCGTATTTTTTGGAGATCTCTGCGGCCTTCAGCACCAGATCCTCCCCGCCTTTCACCGTCGCCGCGGCGGCGCCGGGAATCACGTTCGGGCGCTCGCCCACGTTCAGGCTGAGCACCTGCAATCCTTCATCCGGCACTTTTGCCGACAGGTGCAGCCCGCACATACCTTTTTCCAGGTTGATGACCGGATAGACGGCGTCAGGGCTGAAGCCCTCCCGGGGCAGGACGGCGTGCCGGCGGTAGTACTGGATGTCCTCCATCCCGCTTTCCTCGTCGCAGCCGATGATCAATTTGACCTTGCGCTTCAGCGGGATACCCGCCAGCTTGATGGCATGCATCGCGTACATCGCCGCGGCCAGCGGACCCTTGTCGTCGCCGGCGCCGCGCCCGTAGAGCAAGTCGCCTTCCAGCTGCGCCCCGAAGGGCTCGCGCGTCCAGCCGTCTCCGGCGGGCACGACGTCCACGTGGGCCAGGATGGCCAGCGCATCCTCGTCGCTGCCTTCGCCGATTTCCGCCTCGCCCGCGTAGCCGTCGACGCTGCGCGTCTTTAAGCCCAGCTCCTGGCAGGAGCGCAGCGCCATCTCCAGCATCTCCTGAAGCTTCGGCCCGAACGGCGCGCCGGGCGCGGCCTCTGCCTTCAGGCTGGGCACCTTCAGCCAGGCCTGGAGCGTCCGGGTCAGGGGTTCCTTGAGGGACGCGATCATTTCGTCGATTCTCTGCTCAACCATGGAGATACCTCCTTCATTAACCTCAGTTTCCCTTGATGGCGTGGGCGAAGCGCTGCACGCCTTCGAGCAGCTGCCTTTTGGGGCATCCGTAGTTGACGCGCATGAACCCCTCGCCGGAGGCCGCCCCAAAGAACTGCCCGTCCGTCAGCGCGACGCCGTGCTTCCTGCACCGCTTCTCAATGTCGCAGTTGGGGGTTTCGTAGGGCCGGATGTCCACCCAGGCCAGATAGGTCGCCTCCATCGGGGAGATGACCGCGTGGGGGAGCAGCTCGCCCAGCAGTTCCTTCAGCGAATCCTGGTTTTCCCGCAGGTAGGCGATGAGCCCGTCCAGCCAGTCGTCGCAGTGGTTATAGGCTGCGCGCGTGCCGCACAGGGCGAAGATGTTGCCGGTGTTCGCGCCGGAGCGTTCCAGGAAACGGCCCAGCAGGGCCAGCGTGTCCCGGTCGCGGCAGACGGCGGTGGCCTGCTGCAGTCCGGCGATGTTGAAGGTCTTGCTGGCGGACACCAGGCTCACGGTGTCCTCCCGGGTTTCCGGCAGGGACAGGATGGGATGGAACTGCCGGGGCGCGTAAACGTAATCGGCGTGGATTTCGTCGGAGACCAGCCGGCAGTTGTACCGCTTCAGGAGCATCACCAGCGCGCGCAGCTCCTCCTGGTCCCAGGCGCGGCCCACCGGGTTGTGGGGGCTGCACAGGATCATCAGCCGCGCGCCTTTCTGCAGGTAACGCTCAATCGCCTCGTAATCCATCGTGTAGCGGCCATCCGCGTCCTGGGAGAGCCCCGCGTCCAGCACCGCGCGGCCGCTTTCCATGACGGACTGCGTAAAGGGCCCGTAGACCGGGGTCTGGATGATGACGCCGTCCCCGGGCTGAGTCATCGTGTTGACGCAGGCGCGGAGGCCCGCGACGACCGTGGGCAGCATCAGCGTGTCCGCGGGCCGGATGTCCAGCCTGTGGCGGCGCTTCCAGAACCCCGCGAGCGCTTCCGCGTCCTCGGGACCCGCGAAGGTGTAGCCGTAGTTGGGGTGCTCCGCGCGGCGGATGAGCGCCTCCCGGATGGGCTGGGCGCAGGCGAAGTCCATGTCTGCGACCCACAGGGGCACCATTCCTTCCTGCATGACGCCCTTGGCGGACCATTTCAGGCTGTTGGTCCCGCGCCGGTCGATGCCCGCGTCAAAGAATGCCCGGTCATAGGTCATGTCCCTGCCTCCTCACAAAGATAGACGTGGTATCCCTTCTTCCGAAGGGTGAGCGACACGCGTTGAAACAGCGTCTCCAGGAAAACCTCGGCAGACGCCGCCCCCTGCTGCTTGCGGATGACGACTGCCAGACGGCCGCCCGGGACGAGCCTGCGCGCGCTGTCCCGGAACAGTGCGTAGACGGCCTGCTTGCCGGCGCGGATGGGCGGGTTGAGCAGAATCCAGTCGAAAGAGCCCTCCACCGCGCCCAGCCCGTCCCCGCAGAACGCCTTCGCGACCACCCCGTTGCGGCGGAGGTTTTCCCGCGCCAGCGCGCAGGCGCGCTCGTTCACGTCGCAGAGTACGACCTCACAGTGCGGGCAGGCCTTTCCGGCGATGACCCCGACAGCCCCCCAGCCGCAGCCCAGATCCAGCACCCGCCCGGACAGGTGGGGCAGCGTCGCGCGCAGCAGCAGCTCCGTCCCTCCGTCCAACCTGTCCCCGGAGAATACGCCGGCATCGGTTACAAAGCGGTATTCCCGCCCCTCAAATGCCAGTTCCAACTCCTTAGGCCGGCTGGCAGCCGCCGGGGAGGTGGCGAAGTACTGCTCACCCAAGGGACACGGCCTCCTGCAGCGCGGCCAGCTCCTCAGCGGTCAGTTCCCGGTAGGCCCCGGCGGGGAGGGACGCGTCCAGCACCAGCGGCCCGAACCGCAGGCGTTTCAGCGCCGTCACCTCGTGCCCCTGGGCCTGGAACATCCGGCGCACCTGTCTGTTCTTTCCCTCGCTGAGGACGACCCGGGCCAGGCTGTCCCCGCTGCCCGCCTCCAGAATCGTCAGGCTGGCCGGCTTCGCCGTGAAATCCTTCAGCCGGACGCCCTGGAGAAATGCCGCGGCGTCGCTGTCATCCAGCGATCCGGTGACCCTGGCGAGATACTCCTTGGCGATTCCCCGCTTCGGGGACAGCAACCTGTGAGCCATCTCCCCGTCCGTGGTCAACAGCAGCAGGCCCTCCGTATCCTTGTCCAGCCGCCCTGCGGGCATGCAGCCCGCCCGGAGAACGCCTTCCGGAAGCAGGTCCATCACGGTTTTCGCGCGCGCGTCCCGGGCGGCGGTCAGCACGCCGGCAGGCTTGTTCATCATCAGGTGCAGGCCGTCCGCGAACCTGATTTCCCGCCCGTCCAGCGTGACCGCGCTGCCGTCCGCAACCTGTTGACCCGCCTGGGCGGCGGGGCGTCCGTCCACCTGCACCCGTCCGTCGCGCACGGCCTTTTTGGCGTCCGCGCGGCTTAGGCCGGTTCCCCGGGCCAGCAGCTTATCCAGCCGCATGCCCGTCCGGGGCGGCCGAAGCGCCCGGCGCCAGGACCGCGCTCAAGGCCAGCTTGCGCAGCGGCAGCAGCGGCAGGTACAGGACCGCGAGCGCGGCCAAACCCTGCAGGACGACGGAGGCCGGGAAACTGAGAATCAGCAGGGCGGTGCCGACGTTGAAGAAATCGAAGATCAGCATGCCGCTGCGCTGGGGGTAAAAGTAGAGGAACAGCACCGCCAGAACGCCCAGCAGGGCGGGCAGCGTCAGCAGGGCGTTGATCAGCGTGGTGCGCGCAACGCGGCGCCTGCGGCGTTTTTTCAACTCTTTCGCCACGCGCCAAGACGCCGTGATGCCCATTTCGATAACGGGCTGGTGTTCGAAGGCGACGCCCCTTGTCCAACCACAGACGTACAGGAGGAGGGTCGCCAACCCGACGAGGACGACCGCGGCGATGCCGGTCACCGTCTCACCGCCCAGCATTTTTCCCAGGCTTTCGACGGCCATCAGGGACACGTTGAAAGGCGGCACCCGCAGGTAGTAATAAAAGCCGCCCATGAACAGCAGGAACGGAAGCAGGAACGGCAGCGCGCGCGCCAGCCGGTACAGGGAGGCCGCGAGCCATTTCTCGTAGCTTGACCCGTTTAGGCGGTCCGCCCTTTGGGCGCCGTGCAGCACGGCCATCCGGGCGGCCGCGTGGAAGCGCAGAGGCATGACGATGAGCACATACAGCGGCAACGAAAACAGCAGCCCCAGCGCAGGCTCGTGCCCGGGCAGCCACCCGCCGAACCCGCCGCCCGACGCCGCGTACAGCAGGGGGGCGAAGGCCAGCAGGCGCGCGAGCAGCTGCGTGAACAGCAGCGCCAGAACCTGGGGGAACCGCGCCCCGCAGGTCATCCGGGCCTTCCGGTGGGGGCTTTGCGCCTGAAGATGCATGTCCGGTCCTCCTGATGCCGCTGTCCCCGTAAGTATAGCGAAAGGCCGCCCTTCAATCAAGGACGGTAATTATTACCAGAAGTATTATCAGAAGATTGCTGTAGTAGTAATTATCAGAAGATTGCTGTAGAAGTTTAAACTGTACCCCGTAAAACGGACACCGCAGAGAGTGATATTGAACCTGACATCCCCGGTGTACGGACGGTAAAATAGTTGCAAAACCCCGTGTGGCGGACGTTTGACGGG
>JAPXQZ010000122.1:0-4626 GCA_033813835.1 Clostridia bacterium
AGCGTCTGCGCCTCCACCCCCTGGCTGGCATCCACGACCAGCAGCGCTCCCTCGCAGGCGGCCAGCGCGCGGCTGACCTCGTAGGTGAAATCGACGTGGCCGGGGGTATCGATCAGGTTTAGGGTGTATTCCTTTCCATCCCGGGCAAGGTAGCGCATATTGACAGCCTTGGACTTAATCGTGATGCCGCGCTCGCGCTCCAGCTCCATGGAATCAAGCACCTGATCGACCATCTGGCGCTGGTCAAAGACCCCGGTTTTCTCCAGGATGCGGTCAGCCAGCGTGCTTTTGCCGTGGTCAATGTGGGCGATAATGCAGAAATTCCGGATCGTTTCCAAACGCGCTTGCGACATGCTTGCTCCTCAGCCTATTTCTTTGCGGCGGTCGTAATTGCGCTGGATCTGGTCATTTAGCAGGTTGACGTCTCCACAGCCCATGGTCAGCACCAGGTCTCCCTCCCGCCCGTTGTCAATCAGCCATCGTTCCGCGTCGTCAAAACCCGGCGTTAAAAAGGCGTCGACACCATGCGCGCGCATCCCGTCCACCAGCATGCCGCTGTGAACGTCCCCCGGGTCTTTCTCCCGCGCCGCGAAAATGTCCGTCACCAGGGTGGTGTCCGCCCGCGCGGTGCAGGTCAGGTATTCCTCAAATAAGGTTTTTACCCTGGAATAGGTATGCGGCTGCATCACTGCGATGACGCGGCGCTTCTGCAGCCGGGCCATTTCCACCGCGACGCGCATTTCCGCCGGGTTGTGCCCATAGTCATGGTACAGTTCCATCCCCCACGCGCTGCCTGTATGCTCAAATCGCCGATGTGCGTTGATAAAATGGTTCAGCGCGTCCGCGGCAAGGCTTACGTCCGCTCCGGCCAGGTCACTGGCGGCCAGCGCCGCCAGGGCATGGAGGGCGTTGTACGGGCCGGGTACCTTCAATCTGACGCTGCAGATTGGCGTTTCCTTTTTCATGACCGTGAAGGAGGCGCAGCCCTTCCCGTCATATGAAAGCCCGCCCGGATAATAATCGTTCTGCGGCTTTAAGCCAAACGTTCGGAAGACCCGGCGCTGCCGTTCCAGCTTTCCCAGGACACGGGCGACGCGGCTGTCTTCCCCGTTGGCAAGCACCTTCCCGTCCGGGGGAAGGCGGGAGAGAAATTCCAGGTAAGCCCCCTCCACGTGCTCCATGTCCCCATAGCAGTCCAGGTGATCCTCCTCAATATTGAGGACGAGCGCCAGGCTGACAGGCATATGCAGGAAGCTGCGGTTGAACTCGCAGGCCTCAGCGACAAAAACGCTGCCTCCTCCTGCCCGCACGCTGCCGCCGATGGCATCCAGACTTCCGCCCAGATGAACGGCGGGATCCAGCCCCGCCTGTGTCAGGGCCTGCGCCAACATGGCGGTGGTCGTCGTCTTGCCATGCGTGCCGCAAACGCAAACCGACAGTTCATACCCTTCCATCAGCGCGCCCAGCAGCACCGCGCGTTCCATCTGCGGCACCTGCAGCTGTGCCGCCCGCGCCCGCTCGGGGTCTTCCGCCGCAACCGCTGCCGAGTAGACCAGGAGGCCCGCGCCTTCGACCATCTGCGGATGATGCCCCGCGCGGACGTCCATTCCCCGCTCCTTTAACTGGAGAAGGGCGTATCCTTCGTCGCGGTCGGTGCCGGACACCTCGAACCCATCCCCAGCCAGCATGACGGCCAGGCCGGACATGCTGGAGCCGCCGATGCCGACCATATGAATCCGCTTCCCGGCAAAATCGCGCAGCGCTGAACCCACCCCGAACCTCCTTCCAGCATGTGGACTACGCTTATTATACAAGCGCCTTCCGGCCCTGACAAGTTAAAGGGGCGCTGCCTGTTTGCCAGCCAGGTGGCGGGCATAGCAGAACAGGCACTGCTGCAGGACGCCAGCCCAGCCCGGAAAGCGGCTGGCGGGAAACCCATTCGGGTACTCGCTGACGAGCACGCGGTCAATCCAGACGTCGATCGGAAAGGCGTCCAGTCGGTGATAGCCAAACAGCATTACGCAATCCGCTACCTTTTCCCCCACGCCCGGCAGGCGGAGTAACGATGCCCTCAGCTTTTCGTCTGACAAACCCTGCAACTTCCGCAAATCCACTGCGCCGGACGCGACAAGGCGCGCGGTGTCCCGCACGTATCTCACCCTGTAACCCAGCCCGCAGGCGGCAAGCGCTTCCGCTTCCGCGGCGGCAAGGGCGTCGGGCGAAGGAAACGCGTAAACGCCTTCATCAATCTGCGCCCCAAAGCGCCGGCTGAGCCTGGAGACACAGTCCCGGATGGCGGGAATGCTTTTCCGCTGGGAAATGATAAAGGAAATCAGGGTTTCAAACGGTTCCTGCCGTAGAATCCGCAGGCCGCCAGCGTGCGACACAGCGCGGTGGAGGTAGGAGCCATCCGCCGGCAGAGAGGAAAAGAAGGTGCCGTAATCCGTTTCCAGGTCAAAATACGCGCGCCACAGGCTGTCAAACTCGCTTGGTCCGCATGAAAAGGAGAAACATCCCTCCCCCTCGTCGCGGATGTCAAGCACCCTGCCAAATGCGGCCAGCCGGTACGCGCCCCTGCCGCGCGGGTCAAAGCGGAAGCACTGGCCGCTGCCCGCGGTCAGGGCAATGTCAAACCCGGGAATGACCACCTTTACGTTCTTCTGTCCCATTCTCTCTCTCCCCGGGAGGATTGTAGCATGGCGATCAAATTGGGCAAATCGTTATGGTATACTCAAAAGGGAGGCGAAACAGATGCGAGGCGAACCTGCAATCGGCTTTTTTGACAGCGGGCTGGGCGGCATCAGCGTTTTGGCCGCCGCGATGAAGGCGCTGCCCAATGAGCGCTTCCTGTATTACGGGGACAGCGCCAACGCGCCCTACGGCACAAAAACCGCGGAGGATGTGTCCCGGCTGACGAGCCGCGCGGTGCGGGAAATGGCCGAGGAAGGTATCAAAGCGCTGGTTATCGCCTGCAATACGGCTTCAGGCGCCGCGGCCGCAGGTCTGAGGGAGCGGTATGCAATGCCCATCATCGCGCTGGAGCCCGCGCTCAAGCTCGCGCACGAGACCCATGCACACGGCGCGATTCTGGTCATGGCAACGCCCCTGACCTTTGAAAATGAGAACTATAGGCGCCTTTTCACACACTACGGTTCGCACGCCGTCTCCCTGCCCTGCCCGGGGCTGATGGAGTTTGTGGAGCGGGAGGAACTGGACAGCCCGGAACTGGATCGTTACCTGGAGGAACTGCTGCGGCCTTTTATGGGAGAGGACATCGACGCGGTCGTCCTGGGCTGTACCCATTATCTGTTCCTGCGAAACCCGCTCGCGCGCCATCTTCCGGAAGGCACCCGGATTCTGGACGGAAACGACGGGGTCGTCCGCCAGCTGCAAAAAAAACTGGCCGAGAACGGCCTGACGGCACCGTACGGCGCGAAAGGCGGCGTGACGCTGAGAAGCTCCGGCGGGCAGAAAAAAGCGGAACAGATGGAGCGCATGCTGACCCTCGCGCTACGACTCTAACTCCCCCCGCTCCTCAAACCATCGGCGCGCGCGCGCGATATCGTCCAGCATGACAAGCCGCATCGCTTCCTTGCTGTCAAACACCAGTTCCGGCCGCAGATATTCCAGAAAGCGAACGATGACACGCTGTCCGTACAGATCGCCGCCGAAGTCAAACAGGTGCATTTCCACCGCCGGGTCGCCGTCCGGTACGGTCGGGTGATAACCCTGGTTCAGGACGCCGGGAACAATCCGGTTGCCGTCTTCCAGCAACACCGCCTCGGCGACGTAAACCCCGTCCCGCACCCGGGTCGACCCCAGGGGGTAGGGAATGTTGATGGTGGGGATGCCCAGCTTGCCGCCCAGTTTTTTCCCGTGAACCACCGTACCCTCAAGGATAGCCAGCGGCCTTCTCTCGCTCATTGTTGCGCTTCCTTTGTTTCCTACGCATCATTTATAGTCTTCTGTCCAGCAGCCTGTCAAGGCCGGCGGGGGCGTTGACAAGCGCGCTCCCGGATGGTAGTGTCCGGGAAAAATCGGAGGCCTGTATGAACAGAAACGAAGCAATTGCCCTGTTCAGGGACCATAACAAAGAGCCCTTTCACCTGCAGCACGCGCTGACGGTCGAGCAGGTGATGCGCTGGTTTGCCGTGGATCAGGGCTTTCCGAGTGAAGCGGAGCGCTGGAGCCTGGTCGGATTGCTGCACGACATTGACTTCGGGAGCCACCCCGACCGCCACTGCGAGGTCGCGCCCCAGATCCTGCGGGACGCCGGGATGGATGAGGGGTTTATCCGCTCGGTCATATCCCATGGATACGGCATCTGTTCCGGCAGCCCGAAGCCGGAGCACCAGATGGAAAAAATCCTGTTCGCCGCGGATGAACTGACCGGGCTCATCGGCGCGGCCGCCCTGATGCGTCCCTCGAAATCCGTCCAGGACATGGAGCTGAAGTCCCTGAAGAAAAAGTTTAAAGACAAGTCCTTCGCCGCGGGCTGTTCCCGGGATGTGATTGCCCAGGGCGCGACGGAACTGGGGTGGGAGCTGGACGTGCTGCTGGAGAAGACCCTGGAAGCGATGCGCGAATCCGAGGTACTTGTCCGCGCCGAGATGGAGCGGCTTCAGG
>JAPXQZ010000122.1:4636-5751 GCA_033813835.1 Clostridia bacterium
TTGGTGGTCTGTACTGGACTCGAACCAGTGACCCCATCGATGTGAACGATGTGCTCTGGGCTACCGGTCAAGTTGTCAAACTGAAATATGGACTTAAACACACCTCGGAAGCCCTTGAAATATGGGCTTTTTTTAGTTTTGGGGCGTGTTCACGCCGCCTATGTTCAGGGTGTGTTCAGCTGTGTTCACGGGCCTTGAACACGGGTGTGTTCAGGGGTGTTCAGGGGGTGTTCACGGCTTTGCTGTGTTCATTTTTCGCTGAACACGGGCATGGAAAAAGCCTGACGGTTTAAGCCGCCAGGCCGTTTTTTATTCCATCATGTCATGGTAGAGCTTCTCTGCCAGTTCCCTCACGTGGGGAACGTCGGTGTAAGCCTGCGACTTCCCTATGCCGACTGCTCGTGCAATAGAGAGCGGGCGTTCGTTACCTTTGTAGAGCTCCTTGAAGATTTCTGCATATTTCGGCTTAATCCTCCCAAGCTCCTCCACCAGCATCGCCAGGATATCCGAGGTTTCATCGATCTGATCCGGCTGCTGGCTGGCAGGCTCGAATTCGCTCTCAGCATACAGTGCATCCAAAGATGTGGGCCGATTGGTGTCGAAACTGAAGCAGCCAACCTTAGGGCAGTTGATGCACTTATTGCGCTCCGGGCACATGATGTAGCCGCCGTGCCCGTCCTCGATCAGGCAGCGCTCCGAGCGCTCTTCCGCTTTGACATCGGCCCATTCCAGCTGCATGTACTGATGGGCGTCGTGTTCAGAAACCTCGACGAAGATGCAAGGATAGTGCTTGGAGCCGATACGCACGGAGTGAACCTTTCCAACCTGTCCATTAGCTTCGATGGTCTCCTGGTTGACGCGAAGCGGCAGCTTGACCAGCTTCGTGCCGTTGTTACCGTTGTGATTGCCTTGAGTTTTCATGGTTTGCCATATCCCTTCTCAGGACGGAGGCAAACCATATGGAGTTAACGCGCAGCGCTTTTCGCAATTGACCGCTCATTACGGAGTCCTCCGTCCTGTTGGCGGTCAGCTCGCTTCGGTAAAGCTGACGATTGGTTGTCTGTGCCTGTCACGTATCGACCGATGCATCCCCCGTGGCCACAAGAGAGACCCGA
>JAPXQZ010000123.1:0-5677 GCA_033813835.1 Clostridia bacterium
GCCTGGCCGTCCTCATCCGTGCCTTCCTCATACAGCGCGGTGAATCCGGCGAAAGTCTTGTTCTCGGCGTAATACCGCAATGTAACGCCAGGCGCCGCCAGGTCCACCGTCAGGGTCTCGAACCGCGCGTCTTGCATCTGACTGGCCAGGAAGCGGTTATAAATCAGCTTGTACAGCTGGAGCTGCTCGCGGGAGAGGTAGGCCTTGAGGCTTTCCGGCGTTCGCGCGAGGTCCGTGGGCCGGATGGCTTCGTGCGCGTCCTGGGCCCGGCCTGAGGTCTTGTATTCCCGGGGCGCTTTGGGAAGGTACTCCCTGCCGTAGCCGCCCAGGATGGCCTCCCGCACGGCCTGTATGGCCTCGGCCCCAACGCGCACGGAGTCCGTGCGGATGTAGGTGACCAGGCCCTGGCTGCCTTCCTTGCCCAGCTCAACCCCTTCGTAAAGGCCCTGCACCACCTGCATGGTACGGGAAGAGGTGAAGTTGAGCTTCCGGCTGGCTTCCTGCTGCAGGGTAGAGGTGGTAAACGGCGCCGCCGGGGATTTGGCGCGCTGCCGGCGCTTGACCGACTCGACAGTAAAACCGCCCTTTAGGATTTTTTCTCTGGCCTGCTGCGCGGACTTGCCGTCCGAAATCACGGCCTTCTTGCCCTTGAGGGTCACTAATTTCGCGGTCAGCGGGTGTTTTCTCTGCCGGGCGGAACCCGAAACGAACTGTGCATCGATCTCCCAGTATTCCTGCGGAATGAAGGCGTCGATTTCATCCTCGCGGTCCACGATCAGACGGACCGCCACGCTTTGCACCCGCCCCGCCGAAAGGCCCTTTTTCACCTTCGACCACAGCAGGGGGCTGATCTGGTAGCCGACCATCCGGTCCAGCGCGCGGCGCGCCTGCTGGGCGTTGACCCGGTCCATGTCGATGGCGCGTGCATTGACAATCGCGTCCTTGACCGCCTTCTTGGTAATCTCCTGGAACTCCACCCGCAGCTTCTGTTCCGGGTCCAACCCCAGCGCCTGCGCCAGGTGCCAGGAAATGGCTTCACCCTCCCGGTCTGGGTCGGTCGCCAGGTAGACCTGGCTGGCGTTTTTGCTGAGCTTGCGCAGTTTGGCCAGAATCTCACCCCGGCCGTGGATGGTGATGTACTTCATCTGGAAGCCGTTGTCCGCGTCGATGCCGAACTGGGACTTGGGCAAATCGCGCACGTGCCCCTGGGAAGCCTCCACCCTGAAACCTTTCCCCAGGAACCTGGACACGGTGCGCGCCTTCGCGGGGGACTCAACGATGACAAGTTTGTATTTGCTGGCCTGCAATGCTGCCTCCGGTTGATTATTGGCCTGCGCGGCGGATAAACCTGCCGGGCAGCGCCTCGACGCAGCCCATCAGTTCCAACTGGGTCACCAGCACGCTTGCGCGGGCGGCGGTCATCCCCAGCTCGTCCATCAGCAGATCCAGGGATTTGGGCTCATCGCACAGCGCATCATAAAGCCTGCGCTGATCCATTGTCAAATCCGCCGGCTCAAGGGTAATCTGCCGGGTTGCCGCCGGCGCCCCCCAACCCATGTCCTCAAGGATGTCCCCCGCGGAGGTAATCAGCCGGGCGCCTTCCCGCAGCAGCCGGTGCGGCGCGGCGGAGCAGGGCGCGTCCACCGCCCCCGGAAGGGCGAACACCTCACGCCCCTGCGCCAGCGCGTGGCCGACGGTAATGAGGGTACCGCTTTTCTCCCTCGCCTCAATGAGCAACACCCCCTGGCACAGCCCGGACACCAGGCGGTTTCGGAAGGGGAAGCGAAAGGCCAGGGGTTCGGCGGTCGGGTGGAATTCGCTGATGAGCGCGCCGCCTTCCGCAACGATTTTTTCCGCCAGCGGTCTGTTTTCTTCCGGGTAGACGTTCTTGATGCCGGAACCCAGCACAGCCACGGTCCGGCCGTGCCCCTCCAGCGCGCCGCGGTGCGCGGCGGTGTCGATGCCCCGCGCCAGGCCGCTGACGACGGTCACCCCGGCCGAAGCCAGGTCGCGCGCGATGGCAAAGGCCTGCTCGCGCCCATAGCGCGTTTCCCTCCGGGAGCCCACCACGGCAATGGCGCGGGGCTCCTCCTGGCGCATTTGCCCCCGGTAAAACAAGAGGTCGGGTGGGTCGGGAATCGGAAGCAGCAGGTCAGGGAAGTCACCGTCCCCGCGGCCGCAGAGCCGGGCGTCCGCGCGGGAAAGCGCCAAGGACAGCTTTCCCAAACCCTTTTGTCGCAGATTGGAAAGCTCCTGGTATGCCTTTTCCCCCACCAGACTGGTGAAGGCGTCCGAAAACCCGTCATAGGCCGCGCAGGCATCCGGATATGCCGCGAACACCCGCTCCCTGGCCTTCCAGGTCAGGCTTTCCGCGCAGGACAGCCAGGCGCGGCAGAGGTTCTCCCGTGTCTCAGCCATGGGCTTGACCCCAGTACTTGCCGTCGATGATGCGGAACTGGATGGCTTCGGCCATGTCCTCGTCCGTGACAGCCTCCCCGCCCCGCAGGTCCGCGATGGTCCGCGCCACCTTGAGGATACGGGTATAGGCGCGCATGCTCAGCCCATAGCGCTTGACGGCCGAGTGCAAAAGGGCCAGCGCATCCTGCGAGGCCAGCGCCTGGGCTTCCATGTTTTTCCCACGCATCTGCGCGTTGGTGCGGATGCCGCTGCCTATGAACCTGGCCATCTGCCGTTCCCGCGCCCCCTGCACCCGTTCCCGGACGGCGGCGCTGCCTTCCTGCCGGGTGTCCTTCACGATGTCCTCCACCGCCACCGCGTCCACCTCCGTCTGGATGTCGATACGGTCCAGCAGGGGGCCGGAGATGCGGTCCAGGTACTTGCGGATTTCATGGCTGCCGCAGCGGCAGGGTTTGACCCGGCTGCCATAATAGCCACAGGGGCAGGGGTTCATGCTGGCGACCAGCATCATGCGGCTTTGATACTGGGTGTGCGCCTTCACGCGGGTCACCGTGATCTCCCCATCCTCCAAGGGTTGGCGAAGCGCTTCCAGCACCTGGCGGGGGTATTCCGGCATCTCGTCCAAAAACAGCACGCCGTTGTGCGCCAGGGAAACCTCCCCCGGCTTCGCGTTCGCCCCGCCGCCGACCAGGGACGCCAGGGAAGCCGAATGGTGCGGCGTGCGGAAAGGGCGCTGGGTCATCAGCCCGCTGCCGGGTTTCAGGACGCCGGCGGCGGAGTGGATGCGCGTGGTTTCAAAGGCTTCCTCCTGGCTCATCTGCGGCAGCAGACCGGGTAGGCAGCGCGCCAGCATCGTTTTCCCGGAGCCGGGCACGCCGATGAGCAGCAGGTTGTGCCCGCCCGCCGCGGCGATTTCCAGCGCGCGCCTGGCCATCCTCTGCCCGCGCACCTGTTCCAGGTCCATATCAAAAACGGACGCTGACAAGCACTCCGCATAGGTTCTCTGCTGCTGGGCGGGGATGGGCAGCCGCCCGGACAGGTGGGAAACGGCCTCAAACAGACTGGACGCCGGATATACTTCCATACCAGCGACGACCTGGACTTCGCCGGCGTTTTCCCGCGGGAGGAGGACGCGGCGGATGCCCCGCTCGTGCGCAGCGATGACCATGGACAGCGCGCCGGATACAGGCTGCAGCCGGCCGTCCAGCGCCAACTCCCCGATCAGCAGCACATCGTCCATCCCAGGCAGCGTCAGCTGCCGGCTGGCGGCGATAACCGAGACGGCGATGGGCAGGTCGAACGCCGTGCCCTCCTTCCGAAGATCGGCCGGAGACAGGTTGACGACCGTATGGCCCAGGGGCATTACAAACCCGCTGTTCTTCAGCGCGGCGATAACCCGGTCCCTGCTTTCCCGCACCGCGGTGTCCGGCAGGCCGACGACGTTGAACTGGAAGGTGCTGGCGGAGGCGACGTAGGCCTCCACGCTGACCGGCTCTCCCTGGATGCCGTTCAAGGCGATGCACTTAGTCCTTGCCAGCATTTCGACGCCTCCCCCTTAGAAATACAACCAGTTGGGGAACCACTGCATCGCCTGCAGCCAGGAGGTCGATACCCGCACGCCGCTGAGATACGGGAAGAACGCGACGAACAGGGCGGCCGCGAGCGCGCACAGCGCGACAGCGGCCCACCGGGCAGCCCTTGGGTTGACCCGCGAACAATAAAACAGCACCAGGACTGTACACAGGATGATGAAGGGGGTGGAGGGGAAATAATGGTAGATATAGGTTCCGCGGGGCACCAGCAGCCAAGGCAGGTACTGCGCGGCGAAGGAGATTACAAGCATCAAGGGACGGGGGTCCGCCAACCATGATGTGAACAGGCCATCCTCCTCCGCGCGCGGCTTTGAGAGGAGAAACCGCTGCCTCATGGTGGCGAGAACGGTCAGGACCAGCGCCGCAAGGCCGGTCCACCACACGGCAGGGTTGCCGAAGGAGAAGATGCTGCTGCCGGTTCCGTTTTCGACGCCGCCGGCGTAATAATAGATGGGTTTGATGGACAGCGGCCACTCATACCAGGGAGACGCCCAGGGATGGTCAGCGCCCAGGCCGGAGGCGGAATGGTAGTTGTACATGCCCACGTTGGCGTTGATGACCTTCTGCAGCGTCAGGCCGCCCGGGGTTGCCACAAACACCGGATAATAGGAGAGATAGTAAATCAACAGCGGAACCGCAATGAAGAAAATCACACATGACAGCAGGGTCACCACGGTTTCCCTGAACCATCCCCGGGCGCAGGCGTCCGCGCGCCCCCGCGCTTCCGGCGGCAGCGCGGCCTTCTCCGTCTGGCTTATTTTCCCGCAGGCGTACCCGCGCCGGGCGTCGCGGACAAGCGTCCAGAAGAAGAGCGCGGCCAGCCCAATGCCGGCATAGACGCCCGTCCACTTGCTGGCGATGGCCAGCCCCATCATCAGCCCGGACAGCGCCAAGGGCAGCAGCCGCTTCCTCAAGGGACTGGCAGCCGGATCCGCCGTCATCCAACGGAACATGAAGAAATAGGCGTAAATAATGAACAGCGTAACGAAGCTGTCGATGGTCGCGATGCGGGTTTGGGTGAAGTGCATGAAATCGAAGGCCATCAGCAGCATCGCGACCAGGCCGAAGAACTTTTTGTTTGTCAGCTGCTTCCCCAGCAAATACATCCCCGGCAGCATCAGGACGCCTGCCAGCGCGCCCGCGAAGCGCCAGCCAAAGGGCGTCATGCCAAAGAGCATAACGGAAAAAGTCATCAGCAGCTTACCCAGCGGCGGGTGGCTGGTTTCATAGATGGCGCTGGGCTCCTGCCCGGTCAGCGCGTTCATCTGCTCAAACGCCGTGCGTCCATGGTAAATCTCATCGAAGTACATGCTGTTGAACCACGTCGGCTTGCCGCCGAAGGCGTCCTGCTCGTCAGACAGCAGCCGCCCGCCCGCGTCCAGGCCGGTCAGCGGCAGCACCTTGCCGGAATCTACGTCGACCGCGGCCGCCTCCAGCATCGCCACCTTGCCGCCTGTAACGCTCAGGCGGATATAACGACCTTCCATCATATAGGGGGAGCCATAGCGGATTACCTGTCCGTTGTCCTCGACGCGGAAGGACTGCAGCGACCGCCAGGCAAAGCAATCACCGTAGTTGAGCATCCCGTCCCAGGGCAGCCAGTTTTCCCGGTCTTTGCTGACCTCCACCGCAAACCCGCTGTTCTCCCAGTGGATGCCGCCATAGGT